>CAYFMB010000049.1:0-10316 GCA_964344095.1 uncultured Klebsiella sp. | reverse complement strand
CCACTTTTGATGCCCCGACGCCATAGGCGCCCCAGCGGAGCTCTTGGGGAACCAGTTTGAGCCCTTCGTCGGTGGTCTTGATCACGGTGGGCAGCATCAGCACGGCTAGGGCAATGCCTCCGGCCATGGCGCTGTAACTCTGGCCGGCGATGACCCGGGTCGCGACGATCAGGCCATAGACAAAGACACCGCTGATGATCGAGGGCACCCCGGCTAGCACGTCGTTGGCAAACCGCACGGTCTGGGCAAACCAACTCTTGTTGGCGTACTCACTGAGATAGATCCCACCGCCCACACCGATGGGAATGGCGACCAGCGAAGCGATCGCAGTCACCACAAGGGTTCCGAGGATGGCGTTGCCGATGCCGCCGCCATCGAGGCCGGGAGCCGGGGGAAGTTCGGTCAGCAGACGCAGGCTCAACAGCCGACCGCCCTGAACCAGCACATACAGCAGCACCAGCAGCAGGGGCAGCACCGCCAGGGCCGAGAACAAACCCGCCAAGCCGGTGAGCAGCTGGTTGAGACGGTTGCGCACCAGGTTCGGGTTGTACTGAAGCGGTCGCCGTTCAAACAGCGGCGAATTCTCGTAGCTCAGCGGGCTGCTGGTCATGGTGTGTTCAGTACTTGAGGCTGAGGCGACGAACGATCCACTGGGCCAGCACGTTCACCACAAGGGTCAACAGCATCAGGATCAGGGCCGCGTACATCAGGGCGGAGACCTGAATGCCATCAGCTTCGCCGAATTGGTTGGCCAGCATCGAGGCGATCGTGTTGCCCGGGGCCAGCAGGGACAGATTGAAGTTGAGCGAATTGCCAATGATCATGGTCACGGCCATGGTTTCGCCCATGGCCCGGCCCAGGGCCAGCATCACTCCACCGGTGATGGCTGAGATGGCCGCCGGCAAAATGATGTTCAGCAGTGCACCCCAGCGGGTGGTGCCCACCCCATAGGCCCCCTGGCGCAGTTCGAGCGGAACCTGGTTGAGGGCATCGCGGCTGATGGCGGTGATGATCGGCAGGATCATCACAACAAGAATCAACACGGCCGGTGCCATGCCGGGTCCCTGGGGGGCTGTGTCAAACAGTGGGCTCCATCCGAGCAGCCCGTGCAGGAGATTGAGCGCCGGGCGAATCGCGGGCTCCATCACGAAGATCGCCCAGAGTCCCAGCACCACCGATGGAATGGCTGCCAGCAGTTCCACCATCAGACCGATGGCGTTGCGCAGCGGCATCGGGATCAGATCTTCGGTAATGAAGATCGCCGTTCCGACCCCAAGCGGCACCGCGATCAGCAACGAGAGGAACGATGTCACCAACGTGCCGTAGATGGCCACAAAAGCGCCGTACTGGTTGTTGACCGGATCCCAGGCCGAGGTGCGCAGAAAGTTGAGCCCGAAGCTGGCAATGGCTTCGCGGGCTCCATGGAACACCGTGAGCACGATGGCCAGCAGCAGGATCGCCACCAGAGCTGCCAGCAGCAAGGTGAGCTGCTGAAACGCCAGATCGAGCAGCTTGTCAGCTGCCGGGCGTCGTCGCAGGGTGAACGCCGAGGAGTCGATCGGGGGTGGTGATGCCGAGGTCATGAGGTTGGTGGACAGCACCACCAGGCGGAGGCCAGGGTCTGAACGCAGTCGAATCTAAAAAGCAGGCGGAGACGAACCGTTTAAGCCATGATTAACCTCTCCGGGGTCAGGCTCCCTGAGTCTGGACCGATGGCGTCACGGGGTAATTGAGCTGCATGGGCCGAATTGTCGGCATTGATCTGGGCACCACGAACTCGGTTGTGGCCGTGCTTGAGGGTGGGCGCCCCACCGTGATTGCCAGTGCTGAGGGGAGCCGCACCACCCCCTCGGTGGTGGGTTTCAGTCGCGATCAGGAGCTCCTGGTTGGCCAGCTGGCGCGGCGCCAGCTGGTGCTGAACCCCCGCAACACCTTCGCCAATCTCAAGCGGTTTGTCGGCCGCAACTGGGACGAACTCGATGAGGGCAGCCTCTCGGTGCCCTACACCGTGCGGGCCAACGACGCCGGCCACGTGCGTGTCGTTTGTCCGGCCACCGAGCGTGAGTACGCCCCCGAGGAGCTGGTGGCCAGCATTCTGCGCAAGCTCGTTGATGACGCCAGTACCTATTTGGGCGAGCCGGTGGAGGCGGCGGTCATCACCGTGCCTGCTTATTTCAACGATGCCCAGCGCCAGGCCACCCGCGATGCCGGCCGGCTGGCTGGTTTGGCGGTGGAGCGCATCCTCAACGAACCGACCGCCGCCGCCCTGGCCTATGGCTTTGACCGCAGCGCCGTCAAGCGGGTGCTGGTGTTCGACTTAGGCGGCGGCACCTTCGATGTGTCGCTGCTGCGCATCGCCAATGGGGTCTTCGATGTCAAGGCCACCAGCGGAGACACCCAGCTGGGCGGCAACGACTGGGACCGCCGCATCGTCGATTGGCTTGCCGATCAGTTTCAGACGGAGCACGGCATTGATCTGCGCCGCGACCGGCAGGCTCTGCAGAGGCTGACCGAGGCTGCAGAGAAGGCCAAGATCGAGCTGAGCGGTGTGCAGAGCACGCCGATCTCCCTGCCGTTCATTGCCACCGGCACTGAAGGCCCTCTCCACATCGAGACCACACTCGAGCGCAGCACCTTCGAAGGGTTGTGTCCCGATCTGCTCGACCGCCTGCTGCGACCGGTGCAGCGGGCCCTGCGCGATTCGGGCCTGGCGGCCGACGACATCGACGATGTCGTCTTGGTTGGTGGATCAACCCGCATGCCCATGGTGCAGGAGATGGTGCGCACTCTGGTGCCACGCGAACCCTGCCAGTCGGTCAATCCCGACGAGGTTGTGGCGATCGGCGCCGCTGTACAGGCCGGGATCCTCACCGGTGAACTGCGCGACCTGATGCTCAACGACGTCACGCCGTTGTCCTTGGGCCTGGAGACGATCGGTGGCCTGATGAAGGTGCTGATCCCTCGCAACACCACCATTCCGGTGCGCAAGAGCGATCTGTTCAGCACCTCCGAGGCCAACCAGAACTCGGTCGAGGTGCATGTGCTCCAGGGCGAGCGGCAGATGGCCGAAGACAACAAATCCTTGGGTCGTTTCAGGCTCTCCGGCATTCCGCCGGCGCCCCGCGGCGTCCCTCAGATTCAAGTCTCGTTCGATATCGATGCCAATGGCCTGCTGCAGGTGTCGGCCACCGATCGCACCACTGGACGCCAGCAGAGCGTGTCCATTCAAGGGGGCACCAACCTCAGCGAGGACGAGATCCAGCGCCTGATTGAGGAGGCTGAACAGAAGGCCGCCGAGGATCGCCGCAAGCGCGCCGATATCGATCGGCGCAACAAGGCCCAGACACTGGTCGCCCAGGCCGAACGGCGCCTGCGCGATGCAGCTCTTGAGCTGGGTCCCTACGGAGCCGAGCGCCAGCAGCGCTCGGTTGAACTGGCCCTGCGTGATGTGCAGGATCTGCTCGCAGCCGAGGCGGCCGGACGGGCCGATCTCGCTGAGCTGGAACTGTCGGTCAGCCAGCTTCAGGAAGCTTTGTACGGCCTCAACCGGCGCCTGCTCAGCGAGCGCAAGGCCGACCAAGGTCCGCTGCAGGGTCTCAAGAACACGCTTGGATCGCTCAAGGACGAATTGTTCTCCGATGACGAGTGGGACGATTGGGAGCGCCCCGGCAGCGATCCCTGGGCTAGCCGACCGCGCTCGGGCGACCGTTACAGCGATGAGCGCTATGGCGCGTCTCGCAGCAACGGTTCCCGCTATCAAGAGTCCCGCTATGAGCCATCCCGTTTCGGATGGGGCGGTGACGATGACGGCTATGGGCGCCAAGAGCGCCCCACCGCCACACGGCGTTCGCCGGCCTGGGACGATGACGACCCCTGGGGTTCACGCTGAGTGTTGTGAGAGCTCCCTCGGCAGCACCCGACTACTGGCAGGTTCTCGGGCTTGATCCCGGCGCCGATGCAGCCGCCCTCAAGCGCGCTTTCCGCGCCCAGGCGCGCCGCTGGCATCCCGATCTCAACGGCAACGACCCTGTTGCTGAAGAGCGCTTCAAACTGGTCAATGAGGCTTATGCCGTGCTGTCGGACCCGCGCCGCCGTCAGCGCTGGGAGGCCGGCGCTCCGGCCGGCGAGGAGCCTGCGGGCTCAGCGGCCGCCGCTGATCCGTTTGCCACGGGTTTTCCAGATTTTGAGGACTACCTGGCCAGCCTGCTCGGGCAGACGCGGCGCCGGCCTGAACGGCACCCCGATCCTGAACCTGATCCGGACCCCGAGCCGCCAGGTGAGGTGGCTGCCGCACCGCCGCCGCCGCCACCGGTTCAAGCGGCCTCAGACGAGGAGACACTGGTTGAGCTGAGCCCCGATCAGGCCTTGCGCGGTGAGCGGGTCGAGCTGGAGTTGGCTGACGGTACTTGCTTGGAGGTATGGACCCCGCCCCTGGCTGGCGATGGTTGGCGGCTGCGCCTGGCTGGGGTCACTCCCGGTGGTGGTGATCACTTTCTGCAGCTGCGGGTGCGCACCCCCGAAGGTCTGCGCATCGATGGCCTGCGGGTCAGCTATCGCCTTGAGCTGAGCCCGGCCGAGGCAGCTCTCGGCTGTTTGGTCCTGGTGCCGACCCTCAGTGGTTCGGTGCAGCTGCGGGTGCCGCCGGGAAGCTCCAGCGGTCGGCTGCTGCGACTGCGCGGCCGGGGTCTTGAGGCCCATGATCGCCGCGGCGATCAGCTGGTCGAGATTCGCATCGTCGTGCCCGACAGCCTTAGCGATGCCGAAGCCGCCCTCTACCGGCGCCTGCAGGAACTGGCCGACGATGAGACACTGGGGCGTCCTGGCTGAACGGGGTTTTGGCTGCCGAATTGGTGCATGTGCTGCTGTTTGATGCCGGCAGCGATCAGGAGGGCATCCACTCGCTGGAGCTTGGGGGGCGCACGGTGGTGCTGCTGTTCGAGCAGCGCGACGATGCCGAGCGCTACGCCGGTCTGTTGGAGGCTCAGGACTTCCCCACCCCAACCGTCGAGCCGCTCGACCGCGAGGAGATGGAGCACTTCTGCGCCCAGTCTGGCTACGAAGCCCGGTTTGTACCGGCCGGATTCCTGCCGCAAACCGCCGAGGAGCGTCTGCTGATCGCCCCGCCCGAGCGCAACATGGACACCAGCCTTTGGCGTGAGGCCGACGAGCCCGCGCTGGGTGATGCCGATTCCGCCGACGCTGCCGAACCGATCAGCACTGGCAATGCCGAACTCGAGGACTTTCGTCGTCGGCTCGAGGGTCTGTTGTGAGCAGCCTTCAGGCTGACCGCGGCCACCTGCTGACCGAGCAGGCCCACAGCGCCAGCAGCGAGCTCGACACCCTCAGCAGCGCTGCCTTGGTCAGTCTGTTCTGTGAGGAGGACCGGCGGCCCCAGGAGGCTGTCCAGGCCGCCGCCGAGCCCCTAGCCCTGGCCATTGATGCGGTGGCGGAACGTCTGGCCCAAGGCGGGCGGCTGTTTTACCTGGGGGCCGGTACTTCTGGACGTCTTGGGGTGCTCGACGCTGCGGAGTGTCCACCCACGTTCTGCAGCGACCCAGACCTGGTCCAGGGGGTGCTGGCCGGCGGGGCCCCAGCCCTGCTGCGCAGCTCCGAAGGGTTGGAGGACGAGCTCAAGGGCGGGGTGCGCGACCTTCAACAGCGCGGCTTTGGGGCCATGGATTGCCTGGTGGGCATCGCCGCCGGGGGCACCACTCCGTACGTGCTGGGAGCGCTGGCCCACGCGCAGCAGTTGGGCGCCCTGGCGATTGCCCTGGCTTGCGTTCCAGCCGAGCAGGCGCCGATGCCTTGTGACATCGACATTCGCCTGATCACCGGCCCCGAGCTGCTCACCGGCTCAACCCGGCTCAAGGCCGGCACTGCCACCAAGATGGCCCTCAACATCCTGTCGACCGGGGTGATGGTGCGACTGGGCAAGGTGCACGGCAACCGAATGGTCGATGTCGCTGTCACCAATGCCAAACTCGAGGACCGCGCTTTGCGCATCCTGCACGACCTGGCTGACGTGCCCCGCGAGCGTGGCCTGGACCTCCTGGCCCAGGCGTCCGGTTCGGTCAAATTGGCATTGCTGATGGAGCGTTGCGGTCTCGACGCTCCGGCGGCGCGACAGCGGCTCAGCCGCTGTGGCGGCAACCTGCGTCAGGCCCTGAATGCACCCCAGTAAGGACTGGTCAGCAGATCGACCCGCTGGCGCGTCTCGGCCGGGACGTGGTCCATCGGCGTCATCAGGGCGTGGCGCAGGGCATGGTGCGCCGTGCTGGGCGGGCGATGCACGCCGATGCGTTCGGCAGCAACGCGAATGATCTGCTGGGCAAGACTGGCATTGGCTCGGAGGTTGTCGATCACCATCTCGACCGTCACCGAGGCGTGTTCCTGGTGCCAGCAGTCGTAATCAGTCGCCATTGCCAGAGTGCTGTAAGCGATTTCGCACTCCCGTGCCAGACGCGCCTCGGTGTGGTTGGTCATGCCGATGACGTCGCAACCCCAGGAGCGGTACAGCTCCGATTCGGCTCGGGTCGAAAAGGCAGGTCCCTCCATGCACAGGTAGGTGCCGCCCCGGTGCAGGCTGCGACCAGCGGGCATCAGGCTTTCGGCCACATCGGCCAGCAGCCGGCTCAGCAGCGGGCAGAAGGGATCGGCAAACACCACATGGGCCACCAAGCCACCGCCGAACATGGTGAGCGGCCGCTGGTGGGTGCGGTCGATGAACTGATCCGGCACGACCATGTCTAGGGGGCGGATCTGCTCTTTGAGGGAGCCCACTGCCGACACCGACAGGATCCAGCGCACCCCCAGGCTGCGCAGGGCCCAGAGGTTCGCGCGGTAGGGCACCTCCGTGGGGGTGAAGCTGTGATGGCGGCCGTGACGGGCCAGAAAGACCACCTCAAGATCGTTGATGCGGCCGATGCGCAGGTTGTCGGAGGTGGGGCCATAGGGGGTCTCAACCGTGACTTCGCGCAGGTCTTCGAGGCCCTCCATGGCGTAGAGCCCACTGCCGCCAATCACCCCCAGACGGGCACTGCCCAGTTCAACTGCTGCCTCAGCCATGGCTCCATGCCGTGTTTGCGGCATTCTCCCTGGCGCCCCGCATACAGTCGGGCTTTGACGCAATGGCGCCGTGACCAAGGCTGTGATGGAGACCGATGCCGGCACGCTCGAACTGGAGCTGTTCGAGGCTGATGCGCCCCAGACGGTGGCCAATTTCGTGAAGCTGGCTGAATCGGGCTACTACGACGGACTCGCCTTTCATCGGGTCATCGATGGTTTCATGGCCCAAGGCGGTTGCCCCAACAGCCGTGAAGGCTCACGCGGCATGGCCGGCACCGGCGGTCCCGGCTACACGATCAACTGCGAAATCAACCCCAACAAGCACGAGGCCGGCACCCTGTCGATGGCCCATGCCGGCAAGAACACCGGTGGCTCCCAGTTCTTCATCTGCCATGAGGCTCAGCCCCATCTCGATGGGGTGCACACCGTGTTCGGCAAGACCGGCAACATGGATGTGGTGCTGGCGATCCGCAAAGGCACCCGCATCAACAAGGTGACAATTCAGGCCTGATCCGTCGTCGCTGCGTTCACATCTGCAGCGCTTGTTTGCGTCAAGCAGCTGATCCGCCCTGAGCTGGCTGTAGCGGCCGTTTGGGGTTGATCAGCTGTTTACGTTTTCTGAGCTGTTTGTTCAACACCGCGATGGTGAGCTTGAACAGTCTCAAGATCAAACGGGGTGTCCATCGTGGCGCTCGACCACGTTTCTGCGCCAGTACTGCCGCCATGCCGGCAGCCCTACTGATGCTGGGCGGCGCGGTCCTCTCGGGAGCACCGAGCCAGGCGGCCTGTCTGTCGACACCCACCGATGTCGGCACCAACTGCGCTGTCTTCACGGCTGATAGCGATTCCCATGTGGTCAACGACTATGCGGTCGATAACCTCGCGGCCAATCGTTATTTTCAGCTCGGTTTCTTCACCACCGCCAGCAATCCGGTGACCATCACCGACATGGCGTGGTCCCGTGATGGCAACCTCTGGTCGAATTTTGCGACCCAGAGTCTGCAGGCCGGGGATGAATCCAACCCCAGCTACACCAATGTGGTCTCCCTGCCCTCACCCATGGGCGATCCATTCCACGTGCGCTACACCATTCCGGCTGGCTCGACCAATCCCACCGGCACGTTTGCCGAAGGCGACTGGGTCAGCTCGCTGCTGATCTCCAACCGCGATGGTGGCTTCCGCATGCAGCGACCGCTCAACGGCGGATCTCCTGTGGCGGTGCTGCGCAGCAAAGGCGGCAATCTTTATGCCGCTGTGCAGCGGGATCATCAGGATGCCCCTGACGCCGTTCCCGGCCCGCTGGCGCTGCTGGGCGTGGTCACCGGGCTGAGCGCGGCGCGACGGCTGCGTCAGAAGCAGGCGCACGGGGGACGCTTCACGGTCGCGACCTGTTGAGGCAAGGGCGCTTCAGCGTTGCCACTGGATCAAGGTGTCGTGGCGAAACACCGCATCCAAGCTGCTGGACTCGCGCAGCTCGGCCAGCGGACGTCGCACCGCCTCCAGGTTGGCGCTGGGGTGGTTCAAGTGCTGTGGATCGTGGTTCAGCAGCAGGCTGACGCAGCGGGTCTGGGCGGCTGACGCCAGCTGCTGCAGGCAGCCCTGCAATGCAGCCGCAGCCAGCTCCTCGGGGTTGGCTGCTGTCGCTGCAGGGCGCAGCTGCATGGTCAGTTGCGGACTGTTGAGCAGGGCCTGCAGCCGGGGGTCGGCCTCAGGGTCAGCCTCCAGCCCCGCTGCCTCGGCGGCGAGCTGGAGCTGACTCTCCAAGTCCTGAACGGTGCCGGTATCGGCCTGACCATGCCAGGCCACAACGGCAATGGGTCCGCTGAGGGCACAGCTTGGCCCCTGATCCATCAGGTGGCCGAGCTTGGCCCGCTTGGCTGCCAGGTAGGCGGCGTTGTGGTCGCCGGGGTCCATGACCAGAGGCACGCGGTCTTCGACCTGCAGCCCGTAGCCACCCAAGCCGGCGATCTTGCGCGGGTTGTTGGTGATCAGCCTGAGACGATGCACTCCCAGATCACTGAGAATTTGGGCACCGACCCCGTAGTTGCGCAGATCGGCCGGGAAGCCCAGGCGTTCGTTGGCTTCGACCGTGTCGAGACCGGTGTCCTGCAGTGAATAAGCCTTGAGCTTGTTGATCAGGCCGATACCGCGACCCTCTTGGCGCAGGTAGACAACCACCCCTTCGCCGGCGGCTTCGATCATGCGCAGGGCCGCCTCGAGCTGAGGGCGGCAATCACAGCGCAGCGAACCGAAGGCATCACCGGTGAGACATTCGCTGTGCACCCGCACCAGCACAGGCCCGCTGGCCTGCTCAGGTCGACCTTTGACCAGGGCGACATGTTCACTACCGTCGAGTTCGTTGCGGTAGCCGATCGCCCTGAAGTCGCCGAAGGCACTGGGCAGACCGGCCTCGGCTTGACGACGCACGAAGCGCTCGGTGTCGAGCCGATAGCGAATCAGATCGGCGATCGAAATGAGCCGCAGACCATGGCGTTGGGCATAGGCCGCCAGCTGGGGCAGGCGGGCCATGGAACCATCGGGGTTCTGGATCTCACAGATCACCCCTGCCGGATAGAGACCAGCCAGCCGGGCCAGGTCGACGGCGGCTTCGGTATGACCGGCGCGCTTGAGCACCCCGCCCTGGCGTGCCCGCAGTGGAAAGATGTGGCCCGGGCGCCGCAGATCGGCCGGTCGGGTGGTTGGGTGAATCGCCACCTGAATGGTGCGCGCCCGGTCTTCGGCCGAAATGCCGGTGGTGACGCCGTTCTCGGGGCCGGCATCAACGCTGACGGTGAAGGCGGTCTGATTGTTGTCGGTGTTGCGGTCAACCATCAACGGCAGGTCGAGGGCATCGAGCCGCTCTCCTTCCATCGCCAGGCAGATCAGGCCACGGGCCTCGGTGGCCATGAAGTTGATCTGTTCGGGTGTGGCGAACTGAGCCGCACAGATCAAGTCGCCTTCGTTCTCCCGGTTTTCGTCGTCGACGACGACGATCGATTCGCCGTTGCGAATGGCTGCCAGGGCATCGGCGATGGCATCGAAACGAATCTCGGCAATGGCCGCTGTGCCGCTGGCAGCAGCGCTGGTCTCAGGCTCGTTCAAGGTTGCTGAACCCAGACCCCTGGGCCGGGAAGCAATCATCCTTTATAAATCCCGGATCGTTCTGCAATGGCCGTGGTGCTCAGTCGTGTCGCTGTGATCGGCGCCAGTGGTTACGGGGGGCTGCAGACCCTGCGGCTGTTGCAGCAGCA
>CAYFMB010000048.1:0-10422 GCA_964344095.1 uncultured Klebsiella sp. | reverse complement strand
GCCTAGGCCCGAGGCTTAATCGTGTTTCGGGTCTTCCATCAGCAGCGTTTCGACCAACTCATTGATCGCCCGCTGGCCCAGCACCAGTTGCGGGTGGCTCCACACCGGCAGGGCTTGGTGTGGCCCCAGGGGCAGCACCCCGCGCCAGGCCGGCACCACCATCAGATCGAGCTTGCAGTAAAAACTGTGGCAATCGATCTGGTTGAGCAGCTCGGGCTGTTGTTCCCAATCGTCGCGCAGCTTGCGCAGAAATGAACTGCCCAGTTTCATGTCGGCAATGCTGGGCAGCCACCAGCGCGGGATGAGCTGTGCCGTCAACGTACCTCGCTGCGGGCTACCCACACACACGAAGCGGCGGGTACGGTTGTGGCCTCCATGGTTCTGGATCCAGCTGCGGCTGATCAGTCCACCCATCGAGAACCCGAGGATGTCGACCTGGCTTTCAGCCCCAAACGTGTTGTTGATCTCGTGGTCCAGCCAGCGGGCCATGGTCTCAATGGGCACGTGGCCCAGCCCATGGGGCAAGTGAGGCACCAGCACATCGGCAATGGCACCATCGAGTGCAGCAATGAGACGATCAAACAGCCGAGGGGTGTCCCAAAGGCCGTGCACGAGCACCAGTGGGGGACGGCGCATCAGGCCAGCATTGTGCGGAGCAGATCGGCAATCAACAGGTTGTCGACTGACCACAAACCACCACCGCAACACGCCAACACGGCGCACATGACCACATAGATCGCCGCTTTTTCCCAGCTTGGCGGTTCGCCCACTCCCATCGGGCCTGCATAGTCCCCTGGGGGGATCTGGTACGGATCAGGGGCGATGAAGGGAAAGCCCGAGCGGATCTCCAGCACCATGGCGTAGGCCATCGATACGGCGATGGCCAGCGCGGCCAGCGGGGTGAGCAAACCGGGGATCAGAGCGATGCCGGCTCCCCACATCGAAAACGCCGAGAGGAAGCACAACCAGACGGGGGTTTTGAGGCCCTCAGCCCAGGTTTTGAGGTTGCGCAACTTGGGCCAGCCGTGACGGATGAAGCACACACCAAGAAACACCCGCAACAGCAACAGTGACGCTTGGCCAAGCGTTCCAGGGCCGCTTGGCACGATCAGTTCGACAATCTCGATGGACATCGCTCAGCAAGCTGCCGGCGCAGCGCAGGGGTTGGCGTCAAGCTAGAGACTCAGCCCTGCTCCTGCATGAGATCGGTCAGGGCGTGATAGATGGGTTTGCGCATCCACAAACGGCCCATGTACGCGCCGATTACCGCCGCGATCAGCACGCCGGGTTGCAACTGCTGGTCGCCTGCCATGCGCAAGGCGAACACCAGGCTCATGGCGGGCAGTTGCGTCGCACCGGCCAGGCCTCCTGCCATGCCCAGCGTCAGACCGAAAATCGACTGGCCTGTGAGCTGGGTGGCGAGTTGACCGGCTACAGCACCGATCGCGAAGGCTGGATCGATCAGTCCTCCGGGAATCAGGGCCCCCAGGGACAGACAGGGCCCAACGATCCTGGCGAACAACGTGAACCAGTGGCTCTGGTGTTGTTCGGGGTTGTTGATCATCCAGTTCATCAACGCTTCGCCATCGCCGCCACTGCGGCCACCGCTGAGTAGGGCCAGGGCTGCGAGGGCGACACCGAGCAGCACACCAGAACGCCAGGGAAAGCGCCTGACCCGCGACCTCAGCCAGCGGGTCGCTTCCAGCAACAGACGGGCGAACAGTCCACCGGCCAGCCCGGCCAGTACACCCAGTCCCACACCCCAGATCAACTGCGAGGTTTCAAGCATGTTGTTCTGCACCTCGCCAAGGGCAAACAACGGTTGACCACCGAGATTGCTGATCTCGGCTGCAACAGCACACACGACGAGACCCGGCCAGATCAGCCGTGGCAGGAAACGGTTGGTGAGCTCTTCGGCGACAAAGACAACGCCCATCAGCGGGGTGTTGAAGCCGCCGGCCAGTCCGGCGCCGGCGCCGATCGCGATGAGATCTTCATGGCTGAGACGGTTGAGCATTCCAGGCCAGCGGCGTCTCAGCTGGTGAGCCACCGCAGCCCCCACCTGCACCACAGGACCTTCGCGGCCCAGCGGAAACAGGCTGAGGCTGGCCACAGTCCAGACCACGAGACGCTGCAGCACCGAACGGCCGGCCATCAAGGTGGGAGCTTGTTCAACCGCTTCCAAGCTGCGGATTGTCTGCGGGATGCCCGAACCGGCACCACCGCGCCAGCGCTCGGCTTGCAGCGCCAACAACACCGGCATCACGACAACGGGGCTGCAGGCCAGCAAGATCCCAGACAGTGTCCAGGGCTGGTTGGTGAACCCAGGCAGCCGTTGCAACAGCAGGTCCTGCCAGTGATCCACCACATTGAGGGGCCAGCAGGCCAGGCCAACCAGCAGACCCAGCAGAGCCAGTTGCAGGATCAGCAGCGTTCCACGCAGGAGCCGCTGGGGCCAGGGTGGGGCCTTGGAGAACATCGGAGGCTGCCGTTGTTTGAATTGCTGGCCATCATCGAGGCAGATGGCATAGCCCATGGTGATTGCTGCTGCAGCCGTTGACCAGCTCAGAGCAGGATCGGCTGCGCCCCTGGGCGCGAGCCTGGATGGCAGCGGCGTCAATTTCAGTCTTTACGCCCGTGATGTCTCGGCTGTTGAGCTGTTGTTGTTCGAGACTCCCCAGGCTGCCGAACCTGCGCAAGTGATCCCTCTGGCGGGTGAGGTGCATCACACCGGGCACTATTGGCATGGCTCTGTGTCCGGCCTGGGGGCCGGCCAGGTCTACGGCTTTCGGGTTCAGTCAAGCGAGGGTGAGACCACAGCGCAGTCAGACGTTTCGCAGCTGTTGCTGCTGGACCCCTATGCCCTGGCTCTTTCGGTGCCGCAGGGTTATCGACGTTCCCAGGGGCAACGTTGGACCGCTGGCGAAGGATGGTCGCAGGCCATCAAAGCTGTAGTGGCTGATCTGAATCGCTACGACTGGGAAGGTGATCAGCCACTGAATCGTCCACCGCGCGAGACGATCATCTACGAACTTCACGTGAAGGGATTCACAGCCCATCCATCGTCTGGTGTGGCGCAACCACGGGCTGGAACCTATGCCGGCCTGATCGAGAAGATCCCCTATCTGCTGGACCTGGGGGTCACAGCAGTGGAATTGTTGCCGGTCTTCCAGTTTGACCCGCAGGATGCGCCGGGCGGTCTGCCCAACTACTGGGGCTATCAACCGATCTCCTTCTTTGTGCCGCACCACGCCTACGGCAGCAGTGGTGATGGATTGGCCGTGCTTGATGAGTTCCGCGACATGGTCAAGGCCTTTCACCGCGCCGGCATTGAGGTGATTCTTGATGTGGTGTTCAATCACACCGCTGAAGCCGATGCGACAGGCCCCACCTTCAGCTACCGCGGTCTGGCCAACAGCGATTACTACCTACTCGATCCCGCCGACCCAAGCCGTTATCTCGATGACACGGGTTGTTTCAATACGCTCAATGCCAACAATCCGGTGGTGAGGCGATTGATTCGTCACAGCCTGCGTCATTGGGTCGAGCAGTTTCACATCGATGGCTTTCGCTTTGATCTGGCCTCGGTGCTGGCCCGCGATGAGAAGGGGCAACCCCAACCGCGCCCACCGATTCTCTGGGATCTCGACACAGATCCCGTGCTCGCCGGTACCAAGCTGATCGCCGAAGCCTGGGATGCGGCGGGGCTCTATCAGGTGGGCAGTTTCAGTGGTGAACGCTGGCATGAGTGGAATGGTCGCTTTCGCGACGATGTGCGTCGCTTTCTCAAAGGTGATTGCGGCCAGGCTGCTCAGGTGGCGCAGCGGTTGATCGGCAGTCCAGATATTTATGGACCCAAACACCGTGAAGCCGAAGCAAGCGTGAATTTCATGACCTGCCACGACGGTTTCACCCTGGCTGATCTGGTCAGCTACAACTGCAAGCACAATGACGACAACGGCGAGAACAATCGCGATGGCTCAGACGACAATGCCAGCTGGAACTGCGGTGTTGAGGGCCCAAGTGACGATCCCGATGTTGTCGGTTTGCGTCAACGTCAGATGCGCAATTTTTTGACCATGCTGCTGATCTCCTCAGGCATACCCATGCTGGGTATGGGCGATGAAATCGCTCGCAGCCAGAGGGGCAACAACAACGCCTATTGCCAGGACAATCCCATCAGCTGGCTCGACTGGGGCCTACTCGAGCATCATGCCGATCTGCACCGCTTCACGCGTGAATTGATCGCCTACCGCCGCCACCGTGATGTGGTGGTCGATGGCACCTGCTTCAACCTCGGTGACCTGCTGCGCCGCAACCAGATCAGCTGGCATGGGGTGCAGCCGGATCAGCCCGATTGGGGAGAGACATCCCATTCGCTGGCCTTCACCATGACCAGCACCAGCCATCGTTTTCGCCTCGGCGGCATGGTCAATGCCTGGTGGGAGCCGCTCACATTCACCCTGCCGCCCGCCGATTTCGGCACGGAGCAATGGCGTCGCTGGATCGACACCAGTCGAACCAGCCCTGATGACATCTGCCCCTGGGATCAGGCACCCCTGGTCGATCAGCACAGCTGCGTGGTCGCACCCCGTTCGGTGGTGGTGCTGATCGCTGGACACCAGGCAGTCACGGCAATGCACCAACAGCAGGATTGATCAACAGCAGGGCACCCAGAGCCATCGCAATGAACAGCACGATCAACTGGAACCCTTCGTAGCTGTTGAGGCGATGGTTGGCCGTGATCCGCTCCAGCATCACCATGGCGGCGGCGAGGGCCGCCAAGGCCACCGGTGGTAGCCCCAGATGCAGATGGCGCCCGAGGGGCAGTCCGCAGAGCACCAACAGCGGCAGCACGAACAGCAACAACTGCAGACTGGATTCGACCGTGCTGGTCATCACCAGGGTCATGTCACGCTGTTGCGCTGCCCGCCAGGCCACGAGGGCTTCGGGTAGACAGCCGAACAAGGGCAGCAGAAACAACCCCACAAACAACGGGCTCAGATGGGATCCCTCCACCAACTGCTGCAGGGATTCCACAAGCTTGTCGGAGACGATGGCGACAAGGCCCGTTACACCCGCCAGCGGCACCAGCAGCTGTGGCAATGAGGGCGCGACATGCCCATATGGTTCTGCACTTGTCTGCGCTGCGTGTTCAGTCTTGGCTTGCAGCAAAGCCAGCCCGTAGACCAGCAAGGCCAGCACCGCGACCAGGCTGGAATAGAGGCTAAACGCATCGGCACTGCTGTTGCCCTGCAGGGCGTTGCTCATGGGTCTGTTGTAAAAGACCGACGGCAGGGCCAGCAGAATCGCACTGATCAGCAGTTGTTGATTGGCCAGTTCCTGGTTCTCCGGATGCACGGCGACGGACTCGCGGCCGCGGCAGGCAATCACGATGCCCATGCCCAGAACCGGCAGACAGTTGATCACAACGGAGCCGGCAATGCTCATCACCACCAGCGGATAGAGACCGCTGGTGAGGGCATTGAACGCCACCAGAAATTCGACCAGGTTGCCCAGCAAGGCACTCACCAGGCCGCCGAGCCGGGCCCCCAGCTGTTGCACCAGCGCCTCCACCAGGTGACTCAGGGCCACGGCCAGGGGCAACAGACCCAGCCCGCAGATCGCAAAGCTCAGCAGATGGCCTTTCGGTCCTGACACAGCTTCCAGCAGCCCCGGCCACAGCACGACCAGGGTGAACACCAACAGGGGGCGCCAGGGGGCTGGCGGCAGAAGCCTGGTGATCAGTGACATGTGATGTCTTACTCGATTTCAACCAGTTGCAAACGGTGTCCATCGGGGTCGGCCACCTGAACAGCCCGGTTGAAGCCGAGCGTGCTCGCCTGTTGGTGCATGGCGATGACTCCTTCGGAGAGGACTCGACCCCCGTGTGGCTCAATCTGATCGACAATCACGTCAAGATCGTCGACGGCAAGGCGGATCTGCCAATAAGCCAGATCAGCGGGGTTCAGGTCGGCGGGCATCGGCCGGCCGATGTTGGGTGTCAGGTAATTGAGGCATTCAATGCCAGCTCCGCTGCTGCAGCGATGGCTGGTGATGCGCACTTCAGTCTGGCTCAGTCCGTCGAGGTCGTCCTGGGTGGGACCGCTGTTGATTCCATCGCCACCCAGGCGCAATCGCAGCAGGTCGTCATAGAAGTGGCAGCTGGCTTCCGTGTTGCCAACGCTGATGGCGCTGTGGTCAATCCCCAGTACCGGTGCTTCGCTCTGCTGTTGGTGCCAGCGCGCATCACCTTTGTCGGGTGGAAACTCCAGCAGCTCGAGGTTGTGGCCCTCGGGGTCGCGGAATTTGAAGGCTTTGATGCCAGCTGCAGCGGTGTTCCAGCTGGGCAGGGTCTGGGGTGCGCGCGAAACCGGCTGGGACAGGCCTTCGCGCAGGGCAGGATTCAACTGCACGAGCGCTGCATCGAGGCTGCTGCACACCAAGCAGATGTGCTGGAACCACAAATCACAGCTGCGCGAATCAGCCGGAATCGGCCGGCCCTTGGGGTGTGCAGTGGTCGTTTCGATCACCTGCAGAATCTCGAGGCATTCCTGGCCGATCTGTATCCGCTGCACTTGGAGCCGGGCCCCGGGCAAGCCCAGCAAACGTGCGTAAGGCCCTCCCTGCAGCACCAGGGTGTCGGTGCAGATCGCGCCGAGATAGCGCGAGAAGAACTGGGCCGAGTTCGCCGCATCGGCGCTGGTGAAGCCAACCTGAAGCAGCTGGGGTTTGTTCATCGCTGTTGTTGCTCCAAATCGGCAAAACGCGCTGCCCCGGCTGCTGCAATCGCCAGGTCGATCTGAGGGGTCATGCCCGAGACCCCGATCGCGCCAATGCAGTCGGCTCCACTGCGTAGCGGAATGCCTCCTCCCATGGCCACCGCCGGCTGTCCAAAGATGGTCGATAACTGCAGCAATGCCGGGCGTTCGCTATTGATGGCGGCTTCTTGATCAGCGGTGGCCTTGCCATTGAGCGCTGCCATGCGGGCTTTGGCGATGGCTGTTTCGACACTGGCCACGCTGGCGCCATCGCGCCGCTCGAGCAGCAGCAGATGGCCTCCGCCATCGACCACAGCGATGCTCACGCGGGCTGGACCGTTGGCATCGACCTGGTTGTCGGCGGCTTGCTGGGCAGCGGTCGCCATGTTGCGGGCATCGCCGAGTTCCAACTGTTGGGTGGTGCGCATGGCTATGGCTCGCAGCGTGATCAGGACCAGACGATCTGGATCAGCCAGAGGTGACCCTCCAGGCTCACCCCTGCTGCGGCTGCCGCGAGCTCCGCATCGCTCAGGCGCAGGGTGGCCTCGGCCTGGTGCTTCACCAGATCGACACCGCTGAAGCTGTAGCCCATCTCGCTGCCCAGCGCTGCAATGGCGTCGAGGTTGGGACAGCGCTGCATCTGAGCCAGCAACTGCGGGTCGGTTTTGACCTGTTTGAGAAAGGCTTCAAGCGATGGATTGGCCATGGATCAGATGCCCCGGGTGTTGGTGAACAGGCTGTAAAGCGCCGTTGAAGCGCACAGGAACAGGCGACTGCGGTGGCGATCGCCGAAGCAGAGATTGGAGACGCGCTTTGGCACCAGAACCTTGCCGATCAAGTTGCCATCAGGAGCAATGCAATGCACGCCATCGGCCGCGCTGCACCACAGATTGCCCAGTTCGTCGACGCGGAAGCCATCGGCCCACCCCGGCGAGATTGTGTGGAACACGTCACCACCGCTGAGGCTGCGGCCATCGTCATTGACGCGAAAACGCCTGATGTACTGACGCGGATTGGCGGCTCCTGGGGCTCCTGATTCGGCCACATACAGCAGCCGCTCATCGGGTGAGAAGGCGAGCCCATTGGGCCCGTCAAAGTCGGTGGCCACCGCTTCAAGCTCATCGCTGTGCGGATCCAGCCTGTAGACGGCCGGGGGCTGTTCAGAATCTTGCCGGCCCCCTTCGTAGTCGTTCAACAGACCGTACTGAGGGTCGGTGAACCAGATCGTGCCGTCCTGCTTGACCACGACATCGTTGGGGGCGTTCAGGCGTTTGCCCCGGGCATGCGTGGCCAGGGTGGTCATGCTGCCGTCGTGCTCCAGTCGTGTCAGCGCCCGTCGCTGGTGGTGACAGGTAATCAGCCGACCCTTCAGGTCACGGGTCTGGCCATTGCCGTAGTCGGAAGGCTGGCGAAACACGCTGACCCCGTGCTGCTCGCTCCAGCGCAGCGTGCGGTTGTTGGGGATGTCGTTGAAGAGCAGACAGTTGTGATCGCCAAACCACACCGGTCCTTCCAGCCAGCGAAAGCCATCGGCCAGCAACTCCAGCTCAGCGTTGAACAGAATCAACGCTTCAAAGCGTGGGTCGTAGCTCTCTGTCGATGCCGAGGGCTGGTTCACTGGAAAAATCCTGGAGGGACATTGCGCCAGGCATCGTCGTGGCGTTGGATGATCAACTGCACGCACGGCTCATCACCGACCTGAGCCGAGAGATGTCCCCGGCGTCCATCGGCTGTGGTGATGCAGCCCTGATCGCCGCCATAGGAGTACTCACCGGCGCTGATCACCACCCGGTGTCCGTCCATGCTTTCCACAGACCATGCGCCTTTGAGCACGTAGATCCACTTGGGGATGTGGTTCTCATGCCAGTCGGCACTCCAGCCAACTGGCAAATACGTCACAAAGGCCTGACCTTGGTCAAACAGGGGCCTGGAGAACTGGGGCGAGTCACCAGGTCCGAGAACCCCGAGTTCGAAGTTGTTGATGCTGCACTGCTGCTGGCGGCTGATGCCATCGGCATCACACCACAGGTGCCAGTAGCTTTCGGGCTTGGGCGCCAGACTGAAAGGATCGACCATGGTGCTCATCCTTTGATCGCAATCGCCGAAATCTCAAGCTGAATGCCGAGCACCAGCGCTGACACTTCAACCACAGCGCGCGAGGGGTAGGCGTTGGAGTTTGGAAAGTACTGCTGCCAGACGGCGTCGAAGGTGTCGAGCTTGTTGATATCAGTCAGGTAAACAGTGGCGCTCACCACTTCCGAAAAGTCAAATCCTGCCTCTTCCAGAACAGCCTGCATGTTGCGCATGACCTGCTGCGATTCCAGGGTGATGTCGCCATCACCAACCTTGAGGTTGGTGACCGGATCGACGGGCAGCTGGCCGGTGATGAACAGCATCCTGTCGAGCTGAAAGCCCTGGCTGTAGGAGGCGACGGGTTTTGGGAATCGATCGCTGTGGATGGCGCGTCGAACCAATGGGGCAGTCATGGAGCGCTAGTCGACGGATGGCCTCAACGTAGGGATCTGGCGCCGCTTGTCACGCCACTGTTACGAACGAACCCGTGCCGATCGCCCCAGCCCAGGTTGGTGTTGCAGATGGCTGCAGCAGCGCTTGGCTGTGCTTAGTGTTTTGGCAATCCAGAACACCTCTTCCCTGCTCGCCATGACCAGTGCCAATCCCTACGCAGCTGAGACGTTGTCGACATTTCTTCAGGGCAAGGTCGCCATTGTCACCGGCGGCAACAGTGGCATCGGCAAATCGATCGTTGAGTGCCTCGCCCAGCTGGGCGCCAAGGTCGTGATTGATTACCGCTCCCATCCTGAGGCCACTGAGGAGCTCGAACGCGAGATTGGCAGCTTTGGCGGCTGTTCCTTCGGCGTCCAGGCCGACGTCTCCAAGCTCGAGGATCTGCAACGGCTGGTCCAGGCCGCCGTCAGCCGCTACGGCCGCCTCGATGTGATGGTCAACAATGCCGGTATCGAGACGCGCACCTCGATTCTCGATACAACCCCAGAGGATTACGACAAGGTCCTCAACGTCAATCTACGCGGCGTTTTCTTTGCAACGCAATACGCGGCCAAGCAGATGATCGCTCAGGGCGGTGGGGGGCGGATCATCAACATTTCGTCGGTCCATGAAGACTGGCCCATGCCCAACAACACCCCTTACTGCTGCGCCAAGGGGGGCGTGCGCATGATGACCCGCACCGCGGCGCTGGAGCTGGCGCCCCATGGCGTCACTGTGGTCAATGTCGGACCTGGGGCGGTTGCCACGCCGATCAATGATTCGACGATGAACAACCCGGAGCTGCTGGCCAAGCTCAATGCAGCGATTCCCATGGGGCGCATGGCTCAACCTGAGGAAATCGCTCGTGTTGTGGGTTTCTTGGCCAGTGACGCTGCCAGCTACATCACGGCCACCACGATTTTTGCTGATGGCGGCATCATGCAGAGCAGCCCTGGACTCTGAGCAGCATGCCCGGCGAAGACCTGATCCCCCTGTCACGACTTGAGGTTGAGCTTGGCATCAGCCGTGTCGACCTGTTGCTGATGGTGCGCCGGCTCGGGCTAGAGCCGATCCGACGCGGCATGCGCACCTGCCTGCGCGCGGCCGACGCAGCCACTTTGGTCAGTCGTGCCTCGGCCGAAGGCGGTGAACCTGT
>CAYFMB010000047.1:10306-10659 GCA_964344095.1 uncultured Klebsiella sp. | reverse complement strand
GGTCCATATCGGCCTCAATGACCTGCGGCTGTCCCTGGGGTTTCGGTGGGCTTGCGCGCCAGGGAGAAGTCCTCCTCCCGCTGAGCTGATCCTGGGCGAACATGTGCGCCTGGGGGCGACCCTGGTGCCGCTCCTGCAGGGACTGCTCAGGGCGCGCAGCAGTTCGTTGGAGGCTCAGGTGTCTGCCCTGGGGGCAGAGGCAAGCTGCTGTTCAACCTGCTGATGATGGCGGCCCTGTTCAGCCGTCTGCCTCTGCTCTGGGTGATGGTCGGCGGCGTCCTGGCCGTGCGGGAGGGCGTGAACTTCAACTTCAGCGGCGACCCCGACACGACCCTGACGCAGGGGGTGCGGAC
>CAYFMB010000047.1:0-10296 GCA_964344095.1 uncultured Klebsiella sp. | reverse complement strand
GGAGCTGGGCTGCACCACACGGCACGAGGGCTACACCCAATCGATCAACGCCCGCCGGGGCATCGCAAAAGTGTTTGGCTGGATCCAATAGAGGGGCGGACTGCGCCAGTTCAAAGTGCGCGGGACCGAAAAGGTGAGTGCTGTCTTTGGCCTGCATGTGATCGCGTACAACCTGATCCGGCTGGGCAACCTGCTCAACGCCGAGCTGGTGGTTTCATGAACGGATGGTTGCCCGGGGGTGTGGCCAGACGGAGCTCCAAAAGGGTCCAAAACGACGCGATCAGGACCCGGAAGCAGCACAGAGCGCTGAAATCAGCGACAAATCAACTGTTGCCCGGGGGGAAAGCGCTCGCTGTCGGGGATTTTTTGCAGACTCCTCGGAGCTGGAGCGGCCACTTCACCATCAGGCCATGATTGTTGCACACCTGTCTAACGATGTGGACGGATTGATTTATTAATTTTTACGTTGAGAGTTGCTATTAAATGCTGCATTTCTCAAGCTGGCTCTCTGGCAACACAAGCGTGTGACGTCTGAAGCACTGCCTGCGGCAGGTTGGAGCGCCCCTTGCGCTTTACGGGGGCATCTAGTATGTCTATTGACAGAAGATTTAAGGGCTGGCATTTGGGCGATTCACGGCGACCAATTCTGCTGACGGGTTCGGCGGGTTTCATCGGTTTTCACCTTGGGGCAAGGCTCGTTTCCAGGGGGACCCCGGTCGTTGGCTTTGATAATCTGAATCCTTATTACGATCCTTCGCTAAAGCGCGCGAGGCTTGATCAGCTGCGTGACCTGGCTGCTCGTTGCGGAACGACGTATGACTTCATCGAGGCTGATCTAGAGGATTCTCAGGCCGTGTCTGCTGCATTTGAGCGGCATCGTCCCGTGAAGGTTGTCAATCTGGCGGCTCAGGCTGGCGTTCGCTATTCAATTGAGAATCCTGCCGCCTACATTCAAGCCAACCTTGTTGGTTTCGGCCATGTTCTCGAAGGGTGCCGGCATTACGACGTTGAACACTTGGTGTATGCCAGCAGCAGTTCGGTTTATGGCGGCAATACGCATCTTCCGTTTGCTGAGCATCAAGGTGTCGACCATCCTGTGAGCCTCTATGCGGCCAGCAAAAAGGCCAATGAGCTGATGGCTCATACCTATAGCCATCTGTATGGCCTGCCGGCCACGGGCTTGCGCTTCTTCACCGTTTACGGCCCCTGGGGGCGGCCGGACATGGCCCTGTTCCTGTTCACCCGCGCCATGCTGGAGGGCAAGCCGATCCAGGTGTTCAATCACGGCCAGATGGTGCGTGATTTCACCTACATCGACGACATCGTCGAAAGCCTGATTCGTGTTTTGGACAAGCCGGCCACAGCAGATCCGGCCTTTGATGCGGGCGCTGTGGTTCCCGATCCCGCGTGCAGCTGGGCACCTCACCGCGTCTTCAATATCGGCAATTCCAATCCAACGCCGTTAATGGACTACATCGAGGCGATTGAAGCTGCCCTCGGGGTGACCGCTACCAAGGAGTTCCTGCCGATGCAGCCCGGTGACGTCCCCGCAACGGCTGCTGACACCAGTGCCCTGGAAGCCTGGATTGGCTTTAAGCCCAACACCCCTGTGCGTGTCGGGGTGCAGCGCTTTGTGGATTGGTACCGGGACTTCTATGGATGCTGACGCGCTCAGGCTCCCTGCTGGATGATGGTCCAAGCCGACCAGCCCTGTCCCTTGTTGTTGCCGCCGGTCCATCGCTGCACGCTTTCGGTGGTCGGTTTGGGCTATGTGGGGCTGCCGCTCGCCGTTGCCTTCGGCACGCCAGGGCTTTGTCTGCGCACGGCCCAACCGCTGACGCGGCGAGTGATTGGCTTTGACATCAACCGGCGGCGACTGGCCGATCTTCGTGCCGGGATCGACAGCACGCGCGAGACGAGCCCCGAAGAACTGCAAGCGGCTAGCGGTCTGGTGTATTCGGACGACCCCACCGAGTTGGCTCAGGCCGATGCCTTTGTGGTCACGGTGCCGACCCCAATCGATCAGGCCAAGCGGCCCGATCTCAGTCCACTGGAGCGGGCCAGTGCTGCTGTCGGCCGCGCCCTCAAGGCCAGGAGCCAGGCGGGCACAGACTCCATGGCGGTTGTCATCTTCGAAAGCACGGTCTATCCAGGCGCCACTGAGGAGGTCTGCGTCCCGATCCTTGAGCGTGAATCCGGGCTGCAGTTCAACCGTGACTTTGTCTGCGGTTACAGCCCTGAGCGCATCAACCCTGGTGATCGTGAGCATCGCCTCAGCACGATCGTCAAGGTGACAAGCGGTTCGACCCCTGAGGCGGCCCTGTGGGTGGATGATCTTTATGGCTCGATTGTGGCGGCGGGCACCCACCGCGCCAGCAGTCTCAAGGTGGCGGAAGCCGCCAAGGTGATCGAAAACACGCAGCGCGATCTCAACATTGCTTTGGTCAACGAGCTGGCCATGATTTTTCGGCGGCTCGGCATCGACACCCTGGATGTGCTCGAGGCCGCTGGCAGCAAATGGAATTTCCTGCCGTTTCGCCCCGGTCTGGTGGGCGGCCATTGCATTGGTGTTGATCCCTACTACCTGACCCACAAGGCCGAGCAATTGGGTTACCACCCCCAGGTTGTACTGGCTGGACGCCGCATCAACGACGGCATGGGTGACTGGGTGGTTCAGCAGCTGGTGCTGGAGATGGCCCGACGTCGCCTGGCCATTGGTGGGGCACGGGTCTTGGTGTTGGGGCTGACCTTCAAGCAGAACTGCCCCGATCTGCGCAACACCCGCGTGATCGATGTGATTCGGGCCCTGCACAGCTACGGCATGGAAACGGTGGTCGTGGATCCCTGGGTCGATGCGGCGGAAGCCGAGGCCGAATACGCCCTTCAGGTGCATGCGGCTGTGCCGGTAGGCCAGACGTTCGCTGCGGTCATCGCGGCCGTTGGCCATCACCAGTTCACTGATCTCGATACCGACGGCTGGCGCCGGTTCGTGGGTTCTCAGACGGTGGTGTTCGATCTCAAGGGGATCGTTCCGCGCGAACTGACCACCCTGCGGCTCTGATGTGCGGGCTGGCGGGTTTTCTGAGTCGTGAGGGCTGTGGCGGCGCCCAGGCCAGCACCCTGCTGACGGCCATGGCCGCACCCTTGACCCATCGCGGTCCGGACAGTGGCGGCCAATGGAGTGATCCGGCCGCGGGTGTGGGGCTGGCCCATCGCCGGCTGGCCATCCTTGATCTGAGCCCGGCCGGAGCCCAGCCCATGGCTTGTGCCAGTGGGCGCTGGGTGCTGGTGTTCAACGGCGAGATCTACAACCACCTGCAGTTACGGCAGGAGTTAGAGCAGCGCGGCCAGGCTCCTGCCTGGCGTGGTCATTCCGACACCGAGACCCTGCTGGCGGCGATTGCCGCCTGGGGCCTGGAGGTCACCCTGCCGCGACTGATCGGCATGTTTGCCCTGGCCCTCTGGGACCGGCACACGGGCATGCTCAGCCTGGCGCGGGATCGCTTTGGTGAAAAGCCCTTGTATTACGCCCTGGCCCGCAGTGCAATCGGCGCGCCATTGCTGTTGTTCGGTTCCGAGTTGCCCGCGCTGATGGTGCACCCGGGCTACGACCGCAGCCTGGATCGGCGTGCCGTGGCCTCCTATCTACGCGTTGCCAACGTGCCGGCTCCCTGGGGGATCCACCGCCAGACCCGCAAGCTGTGCCCCGGCAGTTGGTTGAGTCTGCAGTCCAGCGACCTGCCGGAGTCGGTGGAGCAGTTGGTCCGGCGCCAGCGGGTCTACTGGAGCCCGGTGGATTGTGCCGTGCAGGCCCGCTCCCAGCCCTTCGCGGGTAGCCGCGAGCAGGCGGTGGATGCGGTGGAGCAGGCCTTGAGTCGCGCCGTGCAGCGCCAGCGCCTGGCCGATGTGCCGCTGGGGGCGTTTCTGTCGGGCGGGATCGACTCCTCGTTGGTGGTGGCCCTGCTGCAGGCCCAGTGCTCCCAGGCCGTGCAGACCTTCTCGGTCGGGTTTGAGGACCCGCAGTTCAACGAGGCCCCATTGGCGGCAGCCGTGGCACGCCACTTGGGCACGGCCCACACCGAGCTGGTGGTCAGCGGCGCCGATGCCCTTGCTGTCATCCCCGATCTGGCCCGGATGTATGGCGAACCCTTTGCCGATTCGTCCCAGATCCCCACGGCGCTGGTGGCGCGCCTGGCCCGTCAGCACGTCACCGTGGCCCTGTCGGGCGATGCTGGCGATGAGCTGTTTGGCGGATACAACCGCCATGCCATGGCCAACGGCCTCTGGCGTCGCTTGGCGGCCTGGCCCTCGCCACTGCGCCGCGGTGCAGCCCGGCTGCTTGAGGCGGTGCCGGCTCCCACTTGGCAGCGCTGGCTTGAGCCCATCAATCGGCTGTTGCCGCAGAGCCGGCAACAACGCAGCATCGGTGACAAGCTGCACAAACTGGCTGGGTTGCTCCCTGCTGCCTCCGCCGAGCAGCTGTACCTGCAGCTGATTTCCCAGTGGCCCTGTCCCGATGGGCTCGTTCAGGGCGGCAGCGAGTATCCCGCGGCGGCCATGGATCCGGCCCTGTGGCTTGAGGGCGCCAGCTTGGCGGAGCAGATGATGCTGCTCGACACCGCCACCTACCTCAGCGATGACATCTTGGTCAAAGTTGACCGGGCGGCGATGGCGGTGAGCCTGGAGACGCGCATTCCACTGCTCGATCCCGAGCTGTTTGCTCTGGCCTGGTCCCTGCCGCTGGACTTCAAGCTGTCTGCCGGTCGCGGCAAGTTGCCGCTGCGGGCGGTGCTGCAGCGGCATGTGCCCATGGCGTTGATCGAGCGACCCAAGATGGGGTTTGGGGTGCCCCTGGCGGCCTGGTTGCGCGGGCCTCTGCGGGACTGGGGCGAGGCCCTGCTGGAGCCCACGCGCCTGCGGCAGCAGGGGCTGCTCCAGGTTGACCCCGTGCAGCAGTGCTGGCAGGGCCATCAACAGGGCTGCCGCGAGGCCCATTACCAGCTGTGGCCGCTGTTGATGCTCCAGGCCTGGCTGGATCACAGTGCGCGCATTCCTGTTGTGCAGGAGGCGGTGGTGTGAGCCCGGCGCAGCTCAGCATCTGTCAGGTGTGTGCAGTCGGCTTCACCTACCGCAAGTTCCTCGAGCCCCTCTGCCTGGCATTGGCCGAGGCGGGGTATCGGGTTGATGTCGCCTACAGCGGCGCCGCGCCCGAGGATGCCGGTCCAGCTGTCCCTGCCGGCGCGCTGCGCTTTCAGCCGGTTCCGATCGCCCGCAGCAGCTCCCCCGTGGCCCTGGCGCGGGCCACCTGGAGCCTGTGGCGTCTGTTTGCCCGTGAGCGTTACACCGTGGTGCACGTGCACACGCCGGTGGCGGCAATCGCCGCACGGCTGGCAGCCTTCCTGAGCTGCAGGCCTGTGGTGATCTACACCGCCCATGGGTTCTATTTCCATGAGGGCATGGCGGCGCCGGTGCGCTGGCTGCACATCGCCAGCGAGTGGGTGCTGGCCCAGCTCACCACCCTGCTGCTCACCCAGTCGGCCGAGGATGCCGAGCTGGCGCGGCGGCTGCGCTTCAGGCCGGCAAGTCGCATCTGTGCCATTGGCAATGGGGTCGAGGCGTCCCGTTTCAGCCCTGCCACAGCGGAGCGGCGCCAGGCCGCCCGCGTGCGCTTTGGCCTCGATCCAGGGGGCACGGTGGTCGGGGTGGTGGCCCGGCAGGTGGCCGAGAAGGGGTATTTGGAGCTGTTTGAGGCCTTTGCCCAGCTGGCGCTGCTGCATCCGCGCCTGCAGCTGCTGATCTGTGGCAGCCGCTTGGCCAGCGACCATGACAGCCCCGTCGATCTGCAGCTGCAGCAACTCATCGCCCGCTTCCCGGCCCAGGTGATCGACGCCGGTGCCATCGATCAGGTTGAGATCGCCTACGACGCCATGGATGTGTTCACGCTGCCGTCCTGGCGTGAGGGGATGCCTCGCACCATCATCGAAGCGATGATGAGTGGCCTGCCTGTGGTGGCGACCAACATCCGCGGCAGCCGAGAAGAGGTGGTTCCCGAGGTCAGCGGTCTACTCGTGCCGGTGCGCGCTCCTGTTGCTCTGGCCGAGGCGCTGGAGAGGCTCGTGGTTGATCCCGACCTGCGCCAGCGTTTTGGTTGTGCTGGCCGGGAGCGGGCGCTTGAGCTTTATGACGAGAGCCGTGTGATCGCGCTGCAACTGAAGCTGCTCCAGCAGACCCTGCAGCGGACTGGGCGGGGATGAGCGGACCCACCCTGCTGCTATTGGCCCTGGTGAGTGGTCTGTCGGCCTGGGCGCTGGCGGGCTGGCTGAGCCGCGGCTTGGGCTCCTGGGGCTGGCTCGATCAGCCCAATGCCCGCAGCTCCCACGTGCGACCCACGCCCCGCGGCGGCGGGCTGGCTTTTGTGCTGCCGGCGCTGTTTCTGTCCCCCAGTGCGTTGCTGCTCATCCCGCTCCCCCTGGCCCTGGTCGGCCTGGTCGACGATCGCCGCGGGCTGCCGGTGCGTCTGCGCTTGCTGGTGCAGTTGCTGACTGGGGTCGCTTTGGCCCTGCAGGCAGGCTGGAGCTTGCCTGTGGCCCTGCTTGCCGCCGTGCCCGCGGCGGCGCTGATCAATGCGGTCAACTTCATGGATGGCCTCGATGGTCTTGTGGCGTCCTGTCTGGCGCTGTGGCTCGTTCTGGCGGCGCTGCTGCTGCCAGCCCCGTCGCTGGGGTTGCTGGCTGCGGCGCTGCTGGGTTTTTTGGTGTGGAACTGGAGCCCGGCACGCCTGTTCATGGGCGATGTGGGCAGCACCTACCTGGGAGCGGTGCTGGCGGGTGGCCTGCTGATGGCGGCGCAGCGTGTTGTGGCTGGCGCTGGATCGTCGGCGTTGGTGGCTCTGGGCCTGGTGGCGCTGCCACTGTTGGCCGATGCCTTCAGTTGTCTGCTGCGACGTCTGTTGGCGGGGCAGCGGTTGTGGCAAGCCCATCGCCTGCACCTGTATCAGCGTCTGCAGCGGGCGGGCTGGAGCCACCGCCGCGTCGCCGGGCTGTATGCCGGTGTCACGGCAGTGCTCGTGGCGGTTGCTGCGGGCCATGGGGGGCTGCTGCCAGGCGGATTGCTGCCGATTGGCAGTGCCTGGGTTGCCGCTGCCGCTGCGGCCGTTCTGGGGTTGGGCTGCTGGCTTGAGCGGCGCTGGGCGTTGCCTTTTGCCGCCACCCCGGAGGTTGGAGCTTGAGGCGTTGGGGCACGCCACGCCACATTCGCCTGGCGGCCGAGAGCACCCAGGTCGTGGTGGGTCAGGCCCTGGCCATGGTCGGCTCCCTGGTGCTGCTGCGCGCTTTGTCGCATCAGCTGCCACCTGCGGCCTATGGGGTCCTGGCCCTGGGACTGACCGGATCGCTGCTGGTCAGCCAGGCCATTGCGGGTGGAACCACGGCGGCGATCGGCCGTTACTTCAGCGCCGCGGCTGAAGCCCAGGCGCTGTTGCCCTTTGCTGACGCCGCGCTGCAGTTGTTGTGGCGCGATCAGCGCCGCATCGCTGTCCTGGCCGCCGTGGTGGTGCTGCTGCTGGTGCTCACCGCTCATGTCCCTCTGGTCCCGCTGGCGGTTGCGGCTGCGCTGGCCTCCATGAGTGCGAGCTGGCTGATGGCCCTCGTGGCTGTGCTCACGGCGGCCCGCCGGCGCCTGGCCGCCAGCGCCCTATCCGCCTTGGATCCCTGGCTCAAGCTGTTGTTGCTGACGCTGTGCTGGCGCTGGTGGCCTGCCACACCTGCCCAGACCCTGTTGCTCTATGGATTTGGCAGTGCGCTTCTGGCTGTGGCGGCGGCTGGCGGGTTCTCCCGTCGCCTGGGCCTGAGTCTGGGCGCGCTGCGCAACTCCCAGGCTCAGGCAGATCCCAGCTGGCGCTCAGCGATGGGTGATTACGCGCGACCATTCACCCGCTTTGGCTTGGCGACCTGGTTGCAGCAGGCTTCGGATCGCTGGGCCCTGCAGGCCTGGGCCGGAGCGGGCGCCGTGGGTCAGTACGCCGTGCTCTACCAACTGGGCTATGCGCCCATGGGGGTTCTCTCCAATGTCTTGAACACCCTGGTCGCCCCGATCCTCTATGGCCGAGCTGGTGATGCTTCCAGTCAGCAGCGCAACCAGGCCGTGCATCGGCTGGTGCGTCGTTTGACCGTGCTGGGCCTGGGATGCAGCCTTGCGCTTGTGCTGCTGTCTGCGCTGCTGCACCGCTGGCTGTTCGCCCTGCTGCTGGCGCCTGCTTACCAGCCGTTGTCGGTTTGGCTGCCCTGGATGGTGTTGGCGGGGGCCCTGGTGTCCGTGGGGCAGTTGATTGCGCTCAAATTCATGAGTGACAACCGCACGGCTGAACTCGGTCGGATCAAGATCGTCACGGCTTTGCTGGGGGTTCTGCTCAATGCCCTGGGCGCCGCCTGGTTTGGCGTGCTTGGTGTGGTCGTGGCTCAGAATCTGTTTGCAGTGCTGTATCTGCTCTGGATGATCCGCTTGGGCTGGCAGTCGACTGACCTGCGGGGCACAGCTGGTGCCTAGGGCTGGAGTTCGCGCCCGGCTGGCTGGATTGAATTGGGTGCTCTCGACCCAGCTCGGCCTTGATCTGCGGCGTCTGGGGCGCAGCCTGCGCGGCGTTGTCCCCTATCTGCTTGCGGCCCAACGGTTTCGTCGGCGGTACCGCGGCGCCTGGCAGTGGCAGCCGTGTCTGCAGGACTGGGGCGAGGAGGGCGGCAGTGTGAACAACGAATATTTCTGGCAGGACCTGCTGGTCGCTCAGGCGATCCATCGGGCTCAACCGCGCCATCACGTGGATGTGGGCTCCAGGCTCGATGGTTTAGTTGCCCAGGTGGCCAGCTTCCGTCACCTTGAGGTCTTCGATGTTCGTCCGTTGCTGAGCACCATCCCGGGTGTGCAGTTCAGTCAGCGCGATCTGATGCAGCAGGTCCCCGAGGCCTACTGCGATTCAGTGTCCTGCCTGCATGCATTGGAGCATTTCGGCCTGGGTCGCTATGGCGACCCCATCGATGTCGATGGCCATGAGAAGGGAATTGCCAACCTGGCCAGGCTGTTGCAGCCGGGCGGCACCCTTTACTTGTCGACGCCGGTTGGACAGGCGCGGGTCCTGTTCAATGCCAATCGTGTGTTTGACCCTCGCGGCCTGTTGGATCTCTGCCTGAGCCATGGTTTACGGCTGGAAAGCCTGTGTCTGATCAGCTCCGGGGGGGAGGTCACCGCGGTTGATGATCCGTGGTCCGTGTTGGATCAGATCGCCAAGGACCCCTATTGGTTGGGGTTGTTCGTCATGCACAAGCAGTAGGGTCCCCACCGATGCCAACACTGCTTCACAACGGATTGCGCGCCCTGCTCAGAGGCCGGCTGACCTGGTTGCGTCGCCTGCGCGACAACTGGGATCGCAGGCAGGTTCCGATGGCGACGCCTTGGGGTTTTGTGCTGGCTGGAAACCGTGCCATGGCGGCGGGGCACTTTGAACCGGCTGAAACAACGCTGGTCCGCAGCCTGTTGGCGGACGTGGATCTCTTGATCAACATTGGTGCCAACATTGGTTATTACTGTTGCCATGCCCTGAGCCTGGGAAAGCCTGTTGTGGCGGTTGAGCCAATGGCGCGCAACCTTCACTATCTGCTGCGCAACCTAGTGGCCAATGGCTGGCAGGAGCAGGCTGAGGTTTTTCCTGTTGCGCTTGGTTCTGCTGCGTCCGTATTGCCCATCTGGGGCGGCAATACAGGCGCCTCGCTGGTCAAGGGCTGGTCGTCTCTCCCTGCCGATTACGTCACCCAGGTCCCTGTGCTGTCGCTGGATCGCATCCTCGGTGAGGAACTTAAGGGGCGCAGGCCGCTGGTCCTAATCGATGTTGAAGGAGCCGAAGATGCCGTGCTCGCTGGATCGCAGCGGCTGTTATCCCATCGGCCTCGGCCAGTGTGGTTGGTTGAGATCACGAGTGCTGAAAATCAGCCGGAGGATTGTCCCGTCAATCCCCATTTCAGGCAGACATTCGCCCGTTTCTTTGAGCTCGGATATCAATGCTCGGTGGTCCATCACAACGGTGACTGCGAGCGGTTGACTCCGGCTGATGTTGAGGCAATCGCATCCGGAGTACGTCGGTCTCCTGGTTACAACTATTTGTTTGGCTGAAATGTTGAAGCGTATCCGACACTGCTGGCCCTTGAACAATGAACCCAACCGCAATCGGGAGGTGAAGCGTTGGCTCGCAGCCCTGCCTGCGGGGAGCAGTTTGCTCGATGCCGGTGCTGGTATTCAGCGTTATCGCCA
>CAYFMB010000046.1:0-10668 GCA_964344095.1 uncultured Klebsiella sp. | reverse complement strand
GAGGGCCTTGGTCTGGGCAACGCCGCGGAGGCTGACGCTGAGGAGACCCCGCCACAGGCTGCCCCTGAGCAGCCAGTCGGAGCGCCCCTGCTCATCAGCAGCGAGCGCTCCGACACCGTGCCCGAGGAGCCGGCCCTGAGCCCGCCGTTCTGGGGGGCTCAGGTGCTCACAGAACGCGACATCGATCTGGCCGAGGTGTTCGCCTACCTCGACCGCAATGCCCTGTTCGCCGGTCAGTGGCAGCTGCGCAAGAGCCAGCAGCAATCGCGCGAGGAGTACGACGCCATGCTCGCTGCTAAGGCCGAGCCGGTGTTGCAGCAGTGGATGGCGCGCTGCATCGACGACCAGTTGCTGACCCCGCGGGTGGCCTATGGCTACTTCCCTTGCGGGCGCGCCGGCAACGCCGTGGTGCTGTTCGACCCTCAAGGTCTCGAGGCCAGTGCAGCTCCGGCAGCCGCCGGTGGCGAACTGGGCCGTTTTGAGCTGCCTCGCCAACGCGGCGGCAACCGCTACTGCATTGCCGACTTCTACCGCGATCTGGCCACGGGAGCCGATGGCCAGGCCATGGCGAGCGATGTGTTGCCGATGCAGGCGGTGACCATGGGCGAGCGGGCCACCGACTTTGCCCAGCAACTGTTCAGCGGCGATCAGTACAGCGACTACCTGTACTTCCACGGACTGGCGGTGCAGATGGCCGAGGCGTTGGCCGAGTGGGTGCATGCCCGCATCCGCCGCGAGCTGGGGCATGCCGACCCGGCCGCCATGCCCCTGCGCGATGTACTCGCCCAGCGCTACCGAGGCAGCCGTTACTCCTTTGGCTACCCCGCCTGCCCCAATGTGGCCGATTCGCGTCAGCAGCTGCTTTGGCTGGGTGCCGAGCGCATCGGCCTGTCGATGGATGAGAGCGAGCAGCTCCACCCCGAGCAGAGCACCACGGCCCTGGTGGCCCTGCACAGCAAGGCGCGTTACTTCAGCGCCTGAGGCAGAGCTGAGCTTCTAGCCTGGGCCTTGCAACAACTGAGCCGCCCATGGCCATTGCAGGACCTGATGGAGTCGACGCCGCCATCAAGGCGGGTGTGGATCTCGACGGCAGCCCAATTCCAACCGAGATGCTGGCCCTCTACAACGAGGTGATGGACCTCGAGAGCCAACGGGCCCGCAGCGGTGTCAAAAAATCGATGCGCAACCGCATCGTGAAAACCGGTGCTAAGCACTTTGACCAGGCGACCCTCGATGCTCGCCTGAAGGCTGCTGGCTGGGACGGTCTCAAGGCGAAGGAAATCGCTTTCTTCTATGGGTGAGCATCAGAAGCCACAGCTCCTGGGGAGCACAAGTGGCAATCTGACCAGCTGATCTGGGCTTCAGCTGCACATGTCTTCAAGCGTCTCGATGACCTCCTGCTGAAACTCCTCCAAGTCGGAGGAGTCACTCAGGTCGATCCCCTCACCAGCGGCGTTCTGAGCCAGCTCTTGGAAGTGGAAGGCCCCTTCACCGTGGGCCAGAAACTCCACGGCGGAGGGTTCACCGCTTTCTTTGTAGGCGTCGCAGAGGGCCAGAAAGGCCGCGTCTTCGGTGAAATCCCAGCTCATGAAGCGGCAGCCGCGAAGGGGGGGTGATCTCGTGCACAAAGACCTTTAACGCCTGACCCCCGGAATTCGTCAACCACCTGGGCGAACTTTGTGCCACGCTCGGCGCGATTCCGCCACGATGCGAGTCCGCTGCAGTCATGCCTGAACCATCGCTCAATGTGCTGGGAGAACCGCTGGAACTCTGCGGTTGCGAGCCGATGACCGGTTGGTACCGCGACGGTCATTGCGCGACCGACGGGACTGATCTGGGGCGCCACACGGTCTGCTGCGTGGTGTCCGAGCAGTTTTTGAGCTACAGCAAAGCCCAGGGCAACGACTTGTCCACACCGATGCCCGCTTATGCGTTCCCGGGCCTCAGGCCCGGAGATCACTGGTGCGTTTGCGCCGGGCGCTGGCTCGAGGCTTACCAGGACGGGATGGCACCGCCAGTGCGCCTTGCCGCCTGTGAACGCTCAACCCTCGAGGTCATCCCTTTGGATGTCCTGCGCCAGTTCGCAGCCTGAACCGATCACCAGGGAATGGCTTGGCCATCCCAGGCCCAGAAGCCACCACTGTCGGCCGAAGTGCGGTTGGCCAGCACGTCCAGCAGATGGGCAGCAGCCTGATCGGGGCTAAACAGCGCTTCGGCGGCCACAGCGCTGCGAAACGGCTCCGACAAGGCTGTCGCGGTGGTCCCAGGGTGCAACAGGCTGACGCAGCATTCAGGCAGCTTTCGGCGCCACTCGAGCGCCAGTGTGCGCAACAGTTGGTTTTGAGCCGCCTTGGCGGCCCGGTAGCTGTACCAGCCGCCCAGGTGATTGTCGCCAATGCTGCCCACCCGTGCCGACAGGCTGGCGAAGTGGCTGGGCAGGTCGCGGGGCATCGCGGTGGCAACGGCCTGGGCCAACAGCACAGGCCCAAAAGCGTTGACGGCAAAGCTGCGTTCCAGCTGGGCGCGGCTCAGGGCCGCCAGGCGCTTTTCAGGTTGCAGACCGGGGCCGTGCAACAGGCCGGCCGTGTTGATCACCAGCCGCAGCGGCTGCCAGCGCTGTTGGGCCAGCTGGGCCAGGTTCTCGAGCTGGTTGTCGTCGCAGAGGTCCAGGCCCAGCTCTGCCGTGCTGCGGGGCCGGCGCGTGGCCAGGTGCAGCTGCAGGTCCGGGGCCTGATGCGTCAGGTGCTGAAAGAGGGCGCGACCGATGCCACCACCACCAACCACCAGGGCGTGGCCCGTCCAGGTTGACCAGGGGCTGACGGGCGCCGCTTGCATCACAGAGGCAGCCGGGTGCATGTCGCATGATGGCAGCCATGGCACTGCAGATTTCGGTGTTGGGCCGAGGCGCCTGGGGGCGCACCCTGATCGGCCTGTGGGAGCGCCAGGGGCACCGTTGCCGCAGCTGGTCACGTCGCGATGGCACCCCACCGCCTCCGGCTTTGCTGGAGGCCGATCTGATGGTCTCGGCTCTCGCGATGGCCGGCTTGACCTCGGTGGCGAGCCAGCTGGCTCCGCTTTGGCCTGGATCGCTGCCGCTGCTGAGCTGCAGCAAGGGCCTGGATCCAGAGCGTCTGGTGACGGCATCTCAGCTGTGGGCCGCCGAGCTGCCCCCCGGGGCACGCATCGCCGTGCTCAGTGGACCCAACCTGGCCAGCGAGTTGGAGCAGGGTTTACCCGCTGCCAGCGTGCTGGCCAGCATGGATCAGGACCTCTCGCTGTGGTTGCAGCAGCAGCTCAGCGGAGAAGGACTGCGGCTCTACCGCAACAGCGATCCGCTCGGAGCCGAAGTCGCCGGAGCGCTCAAAAACGTGATGGCCATCGCTGGGGGCATCTGCGACGGTCTGGCCCTGGGGGCCAATGCCAAAGCCTCGCTGCTGTGCCGAGGACTTGCCGAAATGGGCGATGTGATCACGGCCCTGGGCGGCCAGAGCTCCACCCTCTATGGCCTCGCCGGCCTGGGAGATCTCCTCGCAACCGCCAACAGCAGCCTGAGCCGAAACCATCGCTTCGGGCAGTTGTTGGCTTCGGGCCTGAGCGCCGACCAGGCCAGTGCAGCCATCGGTGCCACCGTCGAAGGTCGCTCCACGGTCCAGGCGACCTTGAACCTGGCTGTCCAACGGGGCTGGCACCTGCCCATCTGCGAACAGGTCCACGCTGTGGTCAGTGGTGCGACCAGCCCCAGCGCTGCTGTGAAGGCCCTGATGGAACGCCAGCTGCGCGCTGAGACTGCCCCATGACTGGCATGGCAGCGGCAACGACGCCGGCGGTGCTGGTGGAAGCCTTCACAGAGCGGCCCTGCAGCGGCAATGGCGCGGCGGTGGTGCTGCTGCAACGCCCCGCCAGCGATGCCTGGATGCAACAGCTGGCCCGCAGTCTCAACCAGTCGGAAACCGCATTTCTGCTGCAGGGCGACCAGGGTTGGCGGCTGCGTTGGTTCACGCCCAGCTGCGAGGTGCCGCTCTGCGGACACGCCACCCTGGCAGCTTTGCTGGCGCTCAAGCACTGGCAGCTACTCGACGACAGTGGCAGCACCACCCTGTGGAGTCGCAGCGGACCATTGCCCGTGGCCATCAACGCCACCCAGGGTCAATTGCAATTGCCCAGTGCACCACTGCAGGTCGAGCCCATGCCTGAGGACCTCGGTGGTCTGCTGCAACGACGCTGGGGCGCCGTGGCCGAGGGCTTCTGGCGCAGCAGCCTGGGCTACAGCGTCGTGCTGCTGCCCGCAGCCGTACCCCTGGCTGAGCTGCCGTCGCTGGCGTCTGAACTGCCAGAACCCGAAGCCAACGGTCTGGTGGTCATGCAGGCGGGTGCTGCAGGAGCGTGCGTCGACGGTCAGGCCGCTGATTACCAGCTCAGGTTCTTTGCACCTGGCCTGGGCATTGCCGAAGATCCGGTCACCGGTTCGGCCCATGCCCTGGTGGCCCCGTTCTGGCTGCAGCGGCTGGGTCAGCCCCGGGTGATTGGTTGGCAGTGTTCCCCCCGCCCTGGCGGAATGGCCTGCGAGGCGGCATCTTCAGGCATGATTCGGCTCAGCGGGTCAGGGGTTCTGCTGTGGTCAGGCGATCTGCACCTGGTGCCCGATGGCTCTCCCAGCGCAGCAGATTGCTGGGATCAGCTCTGCGTCAACGCTTGAAGCGTCCGCAGCCCGTCTGGCTGGGAGGACCTCTGGCCTTGGCCGTCGTGGGTTTTGGCCTGGGTTTGCATCAGTTCGGTCGGTCCCAGGCTGCAGCGGATTTGGACGGCGACGCTGTGCTCCAGGCCCTGATGGATGAACCCCAGACGCGCTCACTGAGCAAGGTTCAATCGGCACGGTCCGAGCAGCGCACCACCACCGAACCGGGCTTCCCCCGGCGCATGGCTCTGTCGGAACCCGATGCGGCTCCTCCCCTGGCCCTGGAGATTCGGGTGGCCCTGCTCAGTGCCGGCACTCAGCCTGTGTTGACAGCGACGGCTCCCTGGCAGCTCCGTGCCGCCACAGGCCAGATCCTGCAGCAGGGTGAGGCCGGCGAGCCGGTCAACACGTCCCTGGCTCGACAAGCCGGCGACGCCTGGTTGCTGACCACGCGTCAAGGGTCTGTGGTCGTGAATGACCGTTCCTATGCCGGGCGCCTGCGGTTGCTCCCCAGCGACAGCGGTCTGCAGCTGATCAACCACCTTGATCTGGAGCGGTACATCGCTGCCGTGGTGGGCGCAGAGATGCCCAGTAGCTGGCCCCTCGAAGCTCTCAAAGCCCAGGCAGTAGCCGCCCGCTCCTATGCCCTAGCACACATGGCCCGTCCTGCCAACCGGAACTGGCACCTCGGTGACACGACCCGCTGGCAGGCTTACCGGGGGATGGAGCGCGTCAATCGCCAGACCCTGGCCGCCGCCGCGGGAACCGCAGGCCTCATTCTCAGCTACCAGGGCGGCATCGTCGAAAGCCTCTATGCCGCCAACCACCAGATCAGCCTGGAAGCCCATGGCAACCTCGGCGCCAGCATGAGCCAGCAGGGCGCCCGTGCCCTGGCCGAGGACGGTCATCGGTACAACGCCATCCTGGGTCGCTACTACCCCGGTGCTTCCCTGGCTCGCCTGCGGGCTGGTGCAGGTGCCTCCTGAAACGCTCTGGACACGGGCGCTAGAGCGCTCACGGCAAGCCGAGCGCGCGGGTGTGCTGGTGCCGCTGGCTACCGAGCTGCTGGCCGGTACTCCACACCCTTTTGTGTTGCGTCGCCTGCTGAGCCGTACGCCGAAGCACCTGCTGGCCGGTGGGCCAAAGCCCAATCCATTTCTGCCCTGGGAAGCAGGCCTCGAAGTCGAGCGCCTGGGTGAGGGTCACATCGTGCTGTTGAACAAATATCCGGTGCAATGCGGACACCTGTTGTTGATCACTGCTGGCTGGAAACCGCAGTCTGGCTGGCTCGAGCGCGCTGACTGGGACGCCGTGATGCGGGTCAATGCCGACACCAGTGGGTTGTGGTTCTTCAACAGCTGCCCGGCTGCGGGTGCCAGCCAGCCCCATCGCCACCTGCAGTTGCTGCCGCGCCGCAGTGATGAACCAAGCTGTCCGATGGAAGCGCTGATCGATGCTTGCCTGAATCAGGGCAACGCCGTCCTTGACTGGACCTGGGCCCATGCCCTGAGCCCACGCCAGCACAGTGACGACACCGATGAGCTGGCGGCCATCGTTGCCGATCACTGCCGACAACTCGGTCTGGGTTGCGCCGCCACTGATCCGCAGCCCCGAGCCCCTTACAACCTGCTGTTCACCGACCGCTGGGTGCTGACCGTACGCCGGACTCGTGAGCATTGGGCTGGCTTCAGCCTCAATGCCCTTGGATTTGCCGGTTATCTGCTGGCCACGGAACGCTCGGATCTCGCCTGGCTGGCTGAACACGGTCCCTGGCAGCTGCTCGCTGCTGTGGCTGAGCCAGGCAAACCAGCCGCTCCGTGGGATTGCGGTTGACGGGCCCAGTGCTGCTGAGCCGAGCTGGATGCAGTCGCTCAACCGTTCATGACCAGCCGCAACACCTCGGCTCAGCGCCAGCAACTGCTGGCACAGGCCTGGGCTTTGGTGCCTCCGATCGCCCAGCGCTACGCCAAGGCCAGCCCCGAACCGCTCGATGACCTGCTGCAGGTGGGGCTGCTGGGCCTGCTCACCGCAGCGAACCGCTACGACGCTTCGGCAGAGGTGCCGTTTGACTGCTTTGCCAGACCTCACATTCGCGGAGCGATCTTGCACCACCTGAGGGATCGCGCCTGGCTGGTGCGATTGCCCAGGCGTCAGGCCGAACGGCAGCACAGGCTCGCCCAGCAGCACGATGCCGGTTTAACAGGAGAGGACCTGGAGGCTCTGAGGCGCTGGGCAGCCATGGTGCGGCCGACCAGCCTTGAAGATCTGCAGGGTGGCGGAGTGGGTTCACTCGCCAGCATCCATGGTCTGGATGAAGCAAGCGATACCCAAGATCAGCTGACCTATCGGCCGGCAGGGCTCCACCCCAGCTGGGAAAACGGAACCACCAGGCAGATGCTGGCGCAGCTTCAGCCGCGTCAACGCACGGTGCTGCAGTGTGTGGTTCTGGAGGGATGGAGCTACCGCAAGACAGCGGCCAAACTCAACGTGAGCGCCGCGACCGTGCAGCGCTTGCTGCATCAGGGTCTGAACCAGCTGCGCTCGACGCTCCAACAGACCCGGATCAGTCACCAGCCTGGACGTCGCGCTGCATCTGCTGCTCAAGGGTGTTGATCGCCGCATTGAGGGCAGCCAGCTGTCGCTCAGCAGCATCACGCCAATGGGTCAGCATGCGCAATTTGCGCTCCTGATAGGTACGGCGGGTTGCGCCGCTGCTGTCAGCCGAACAGCAGCCAAGGAATGGCAGGCCCATGTAAGCTGAAAAATTCCTGCCTGGTTCTAGCAGCACAAGCAGGGTCTCCGAGTTCGTGTTTCCCTACCAGCAATGGCAAAGAAACGCGATCTTCGTCTGTTGCAAAAATTGCCACAAAACACCCTCTGCTGGGGTTTGTTTGTAGGAATCAGTCTTGGATCCGCTGGATTTGAGAGCTTTGCCCCAGCAGCTCATGCCCAGTCGTACGTTGCACTGATGGCTGGGCAGCAGGCCCGCCCGCTGAATGGTCAGTTCAATCGCATACCAGTCCTTCACTCCAATCAACCTGAAGAAGTTGAAGGTCCTGGCATTTTGATCAACACGGCACCAGGCAGTGCCCACAGCAAAGAAAGCGGTCAGGATCTCAATAACGCTGAATACACGTTTAATGGTGATTTTGGTGTTCACCTTCATCACAAATACTTCCCACCCTATCGGGCACAAATCACACGAGATTCGCGACGTACAGAACTGACCATTGGCTTGATTTTGATTAATCCAGGCCAACTGCCGGTCCACATTCGCTTCTCATCAGGGGCGGTACGCAACAGTTTTGAAGCCCCCTACCTGGCCAACAGCATGACGGGCGTTCGCCCGTTGGGGCCACGCCCCTGGAACACGGGTCCGGGTGATGCCACCGCGATTCAGTTGTTGCGCGGTCGCCTTGATTCAAAGCTCAGCGATGAAGTCACGGTTCCCCCGCGCACGCGCGTCGTGTTGTTCACAAAAGACCTGCCGGCCCTCGGTATCGCCAATGCTCTGCTCAAGGGTCACAGCGATGGTCCGTTTCAGATGGCTGTTGTAGCAGCCAGCAATCCTCAACAGGACGAGGATCTTCTGGCCGTGCTCGATCAGGGTCAGTTAGCACCCGGCCGTGTCTATCTGAACCGCATCGTCGAGATTCAAAACCGCCAGATCTTTTCGCGCGTCGGTGGCGTTGCCCTGGGGGATGCCTACCAGGCAACGTTGAGCCACAATCTGGATCTTCAAGGCCCCTTACACGTTCCACTGACTAGCACCTTCCGCCATCATTTCGGGACGAAGGATATTCAGGTGAACCCACTGGCCAGTCGCATGTTGGATTCATCGCTGGATAATGTCGGCACCTACGGCGTTCGTTTTGATATTGAACTGAAGCTGCGTGGTGAAGGACCCTACGAGCTCGTTCTAAGCCATCCATCGTCTCTCGGCGGTCGCCCGTTCACGGCCTTTCGCGGATCCTTGCAGATCCAGACGCCCGAGGGGCAAAAGGATGTCCACGTGGTGCTTCGATCAGGTCAGAGCCTCTCCTTGAGCAGCCTGCATCTCAAACCAGGCGAGGACAATCCTGTCAGGATCAGCCTCGTGTACCCGGCCGATGCAACGCCCGGACATTTGCTGAGCGTCGTGCCGCTCACCCAGCTGAGCAGAACACGGCAGAACGAGCGACAGCTCGAATTGGCCAAGGCTCAGGCTGAACGTGCCACCCGTTCACGTCAAGCCACCCGTTCCGCGACCGAACCGAACACGCCACCGCCTTTGCCACGCGTGGTCACCGATCCTGACGATCACGACGATCTGCAGGAAGCCCAGCAACCGTTGCCACCGTTGATGCCACCGGTCACGATGCCTCCTGCTGTGTTTCCACCGACGCTGGTCGGGCCAGCGGTGATGCCACCAACCCGACCCAACCCGACCAATCAGACCTTGATTGATCGCTATCAGCAGGCGTTGGAGGCCCAACAAGATGTCATGCGGGGCTTGATGAACCGTTGATGACAAGCCCTCAGAGCGTGGCTGACCTGAACGACGACCAACTCCAGGCCAAGCGCAGGATCAATCTTGAACTGCCGACCGATGTGATCGCCTGGATCGATCGCTTCCGCGCCGAGTGGGGCCTTCGCAGTCGTGGGCCAACGGTCGAGCGGCTGTTGCGTGAGCTGTTTGTCGATGCTCAGGGCTCCGAGCACGATCAGCAGCAAGAGCACGAGGTCGAACCGGGCGCGCAGCCGCACCCGCAAGACAAGCAGCCGGTCGCTTCTCCCGCTAGCCCGTTTGATGAAGCGGGGGCCCTTGTGTTGATCTCGCAAGCGGGACCCGGGGTCCTGGCTGCAGATTTTGAGCGTTCTCAATCAAGTCCAGCTGAGACCCGTTCCCGCAGTCTCAGTGGGATTGAATTGCCAGGTTTTGTCAGGCGCCAATCTGAGCAACTCAAGCGTGCGGTTCAGGCTCAAGCGCTGCCGGACCCCACCCATCGCGACACATTTGCTGTCGTCGATCAGGTCTCGATTGATACCGCTCTTGATGCGACGCGTCGCCATTGGCTTGAGCTGTATGGCACCCAGGCCAATGCCAACGTGCTTGAGGCCGCCATGGCTTGGTTATCCCGAGAGATCTGGCCCCAGGCCGATCACAGTGACGGTCGTCCATTCACCTGGACCTTGGCTTGTACCGTGACGGCGCAACTGGCACCCAGTTGGCCAGCCGGCGAACCAAGCTTTGAGCGGGTCATGGTGATGGCCGGTTTATTGGAGGATCCCTATAGCGGGGCAACCTTGAGCGTGCGGATCCCAACGTTGATCCGTCGTTTTGTGCACCGCTTCAGGCGTCGCCAGCGCGGTATGTCATTTGAAACTCTGGAAAACACCATGAGTTTGCATGGTGCGCTCAAGTTGCTTCAGTTGCCCACAACGCCGGGGCATCGGCTCACACTGGCCGACATTCGCGAGGCCTATCGGGAGCAGGCGTTGCAGCATCATCCCGATTCCGGTGGCTCTGCCGAACAGATGAGACGACTCAACGAGGCTTACCAAATGCTCAAGGAGCTGTACCGAACGCCCACCGTCACCTAGCGCATCTCGCCTGGGTCTTTTAAAGAGACTCATCACGAGCCTGAGGCGAGAACCATGGGATTTCGTGCGTTTTCCTTGTCCCTCCCATGGTGGTGGCCTCGAACCCGCTGATTCACAGGTTGGACCAGCCTGCGATTGGGATGGCTTCTGTGGATTGAAGTGGTCAAGCCAAGTGAGGCTCGGTATTCCCATCGGCGTCTCGGGGTCAGACAATTGCCAAGACCAATACGAGATTGGTAATCATTGTTCCGGTGCTGCATCGGCGTCACGTCTGTTGTGGTCAACAACGTCAAACGTGTTGTTTTCAGCTGAGGGAGCTCAGTCGAACCCCGCGCCACCCATTTGAATTCAGTTTCGTGCGCGATTCCTGCAACGCATCGCCACCCCCAGATCGGTGGCTGCCTTGTCCA
>CAYFMB010000045.1:0-10669 GCA_964344095.1 uncultured Klebsiella sp. | reverse complement strand
GTGACGGTCGAGGCGACATCCATTCTGGATAACACCGACAAAGCAAGCCTCAGCTTCCTTGTGCAGCCAGCCCTGGCTGATTCGGGCGCCGACACCAGCCTCAAGCGCCTGCTGCTGGGTCCCTCCGCTGTGGGGGGCGTTCATTCTCTGGTGAGCTAAGCGCCAGCTCCCACGGCTCGGCGGCATCGGCGCCATGCCACCAGCCGCGCCACTGCAGGTCCTGGCCCTCAATCAGCAGCAGGGTGGGTGCCAGGGTCAAGGCCAAATCGGTGGCTGAGGGCACGGCCGCACTGCGCGGATGGCTATGGGCGCAGCCCAACACCTGCAGTCCTCGCTGCCGCGCCCAGCGCTGCGCCAGCAATTGCTCACGGGGATCCAGGGCAAATCGCATGCCGCGCTCGCCAGGCTCAGGCCAGCAGTTGAGGCAGGGCCAGACCAACTGCAGCCGCCAACTGGGACCAGTGGATCCGAGCAACAGGGCGCAGCCTTCGGCGGGCCGTGCTGCAGCCATCACGCGCTGCAGAACGGTGAGGGCCTGCCGATCAACGAGCAGGTGCGCTGGCGGGATCGCAGCCATGCCGATACGTTATGAAGCACTGTCACACAGCCACCGACCCGGTCCATGAGCGAAACCACCCCTGACATGACCGAGCAGGGCCAGACCAGTGAGCCCACCACCGTTGCCACAAGCAACGGCACAACCGCCGGCGCGACCCCCGAGGCTGAAGACACCACCAGCTTTGCTGAGCGCTACAGCGAGATTCTTGGCAAGGTCAATCAGACCCTTGACTCGGTCGACTGGACCCAAATGGGGCGCATCGGCAAGGCCACCGGCGTGATCATCGCTGTGATCGTGATTCAGGTGCTGATCAAAGGTGTGCTCGACACCATCAACCTCATCCCGATTGTGCCCGGCCTGCTCGAGCTGCTCGGTCTTGTGGTCGTTGGCCAGTGGAGCTGGAACAACCTCACCACCAGCGAGAAGCGCAGCGCCGTGATCACCAAGGTCCAGTCCCTGCGCAAGGAATACCTCGGCTGATTGAGACTCAGCGTCAGGCCAGGGAGCCCAGCAAGGCAGCGATGCTTTGCTGGGCTTGTTGTTCGTAGCCCCCGCCAAACAGATTGGCGTGGTTGAGCAGGTGGTAGAGGTTGTAGAGCTCCACCCGTTGGCGATGGCCCGCCGGCAGCGGCCACTCCTGCGCGTAACCCGCAAAAAACGTCTCGGGGAAGCCACCGAACAGCCGGGCCATGGCCAAGTCGACCTCGCGGTCGGCGCGGTGGACCGCCGGATCAAACAACGCTGCTCCACCGGCTGCCAGCACAGCGGCGTTACCACTCCAGAGGTCGCCATGGACCAGCACCGGCTCTGGCGCATGGTCCCTGAGCCAGGCTTCAGCCACGCGCAGCAACCGCTCAGCGCCGGCAAACAGCAGGCCTGAGCCGGAGGCCAGCTGCAACTGATAACCGAGCCGTTGCTGGCAAAAAAAGCCAGCCCAGTTCGAAGCCCAGCCATTGGGTTGCCGATTGGAGCCGATGAAATTGTCACGGCCCCACCCGAAACGCCCCTGCCCGTCAACGGCGCTGAGACTGCGGCGATGCAACTGCGCCAGGCTGCGGCCGAGTTGCTGCCAGGACTCAGCGCCACCCGAGCGGCCCAGATCCAGCCACGTCAGCACCAACACAGCCTGGTCGGCACCGCTGCCGCAGAGCAATGGTGCCGGCACCGTCAGCCCTGGAGGAGCCACCTCTGCCAGAGCCTGCAGCCCCTCGGCCTCGGCTTCGAGCAGGGGCAGGGCAACGGTGCGGTTGGTCTTGGCAAACAGGCGCCGACCGTCGCCCAGCTCCAGGCACCAGGCGCTGTGAATGCAGCCGCCGCCCACAGGGCTGCGGCGCCGCACAGGGGTGCCGAGCTGCTGCTGCAGCCAGCGGTCCAGGGCGGCGGTCATCGCAGCAGATCAAAGCGACTGCCAGCATGCCGCGATGCAGCAGCGCAGCAACTGGGACGTGGCCGTCGTGGGGGCCGGCATCGCCGGACTCACCGCAGCAGCACTCCTTGCCGACGCGGGGCTTGCCGTGGTGCTGCTCGAGGCCCACAGCCAGAGCGGCGGCTGCGCCGGCACCTTCCGACGCGGCCCCTGGATCTTTGACGTGGGAGCCACCCAGGTTGCCGGGCTCGAGGCCGGTGGCATCCATCAGCGGCTGCTGGCCCACTGGGGCCTGCCAATGCCGGCAGCGACACCCCTAGATCCAGCCTGCGTGGTCGATCTGGGCGACGGCAGCGCACCGGTATCGCTCTGGCGCGACCCGCAGCGTTGGCAGGCCGAACGCCAGCGGCAGTTTCCCGGCAGCGAACGTTTCTGGCGGTGGTGCGCAGCCCTGCACAACGCCAACTGGGCCTTTGCCGGGCGCGACCCGGTGCTGCCGCCGCGCAACGCCTGGGACCTGGCCCAGCTGCTGCGCGCCCTTGGACCCGCCAACCTGGCCTGCAGCCTGCTCAGCGCGGCCTCCATGGCTGATCTGCAGCGCTGGAGCGGCTGCGGTGAAGACCTGCGCCTGCGGCGCTTTCTGGATCTGCAGCTGCGGCTCTACTCCCAGGAGCCGGCCGATCGCACCGCAGCCCTTTATGGCGCCACGGTGCTGGCCATGGGCCAAGAGCCCCTGGGCCTGTGGCACCTGCACGGCTCGATGCAGGCGCTGGCCACGACCCTCGAGACCGCGCTAGCCAACGCCGGCGGCGAGCTGCGCCTGCACCACCGCGTCGAGCAGCTGAAGCCCCAGCACGGTGGCTGGCAGATCAGCGGCAGCGGCCCGGCCCAAAAACCATTTGCACTGAAGGCCGGCGCGGTGGTGTGCACCCTGCCTCCCCAGACCCTGCCGGGCCTGATCGGTTCAGAGCTGCCGCCGGGCTACCGCAGATGCCTCGAAACCCTGGACGAGCCCTCGGGGGCGCTGGTGTTTTACGGGGCGGTGGCGCGCCAGCACCTGCCCAATGGCTGTCCCAGCCATCTGCAGCTGGGCGGCAACGATCCAGGCTCGCTGTTTGTGTCGGTCAGCCAAGAGGGCGACGGCCGCGCCCCAGCCGGCCAGGCCACCGTGATCGCCAGCGTGTTCACGCCGGCCAGGCCGTGGTTTGACCCGCCACTGAGCGATCCGACTGCCCGCAAGCGGCACAAAGCAGCACTGATGCAGCAGATCCAGGCGGGTCTGCAACAGCTGCTGGGACTGGCGCCGCATCAGTGGCTCCATGCCGAGATCGCCACACCCAGGGCCTTTGCCCACTGGTGTGGTCGGCCCTTCGGCTACGTCGGCGGCCTGGGCCAGCATCCCAGCCGCTTTGGCCCGTTCGGTCTGGCCAGCCGCTCGCCCCTGCCAGGCCTGTGGCTTTGCGGCGATTCGATCTATCCCGGTGAGGGCACCGCCGGGGTCAGCCTTTCGGCACTGATGGCCTGCCGGCAACTGATGGCTGCCCGCGGCCGCAGCCTTGAACTGCGCCGCCGCAACGGCTGACGCACGGCAGCGAACGTCGGGCTCAAAGAAACGCTGGCCGCAGCTGCTGCGCTAGCTGCAGCTCAGCCTCAAGGGCAGGCCAATCGCCCTGCTCCACCTGCTGCTCCAGCTGGGCTAAGGCCGAGCGGTAACTGCGCAGAGCCGCCAGCACGGCCGCCTGATTGGTGCGCGCCATTTGGGTTCCGAGCTGCGGGTTGCCGCCGCCAATGCGGGTGGTGTCGGCGAACCCCGACGAAGCCAGAACCCGCACCAGCGCCGCCAGCTCGGGAGTGACCGCCGCCTGATCGGCCGCGTGCAACAGGGCCGCCGAAACCAGCACCGGTCCATGCGAAATCAGGGCCACGGCCTGATCGTGGGCCGCGGCGTCACAGCAGATCCAGCGGGCTCCCAGCAGCTCGGCCAACTGCTGCACCTGCTGCAGGGCGGCCGCATCGGTCTGAGCCGTGGGCGTCGCCACCCAGGGGCGTCCCGCAAACAGCCCGGCAACGCCGGCCTCGATGCCGGCCTCGGCGGTACCGGCCATGGGGTGACTGGCCACAAAGCGCCGATGCAGCGCCTGCCAACACTGCAGCAACGGTTGCTTCACCGAACCCACATCGGTCACCACCGCCTCGCGCGGCAGCGCCGCCACCAGCGCCTGGTCGGGTTCGAGCAAACGATCGAGCGGCAGCGCCAGAACCACCAGGCCACACCCCTGAAGCACCGCCGGATCGGTGCTGACCTGATCCACCAAACCGCGCTGCTGGGCACGCTCAGCCGTGCTGTCGCGATGCACCAGACCATGCACAGCGATGCCGCGCTGACGCAGATCCAGGGCGATTGAGCCGCCGATCAGGCCCAGGCCAACGATGCCGACCGGAGCATCTCCCCAGGGCGCTTGCACAGGGTTTGGGGCCATCGACGGCTCACAGCGAACAAGGTCACACGGCCAGCTTCCTACGATTCCGCGATGTTGGAAGCCCACGCCCACCAACAACTCAAGGCCCTGCTGGGGCGTGAGGGAGGTGAGCCCTGGCCCCACCACCTCAGCCTCAGCCGGCTGGTGGGTCGCAGTCTGCGGCGCGGTGATCACAGCCTGATCCGGCTGGCGATCGGCAGTCCGCCCAGCTGGTGGATCTCGCTGCTGGTGCCGCTGGCCCTGAGCGGCTGCTCCCTGGCGATGGTGGTCAGCGACACCCTGCGCCAACGGCTGCTGCAGGTTGAGCTGCCGCGGCTGACCCGGGCCGGCCTACCTCTGGCCTGCAGTGAAGGTCCGGAACCGCCCCCCCCGGGAGTGTTGTGGCTGCTCAGTCACGGCCAACTGGTCAGGGCCTGGCAACAGCAGCAGCTGGGCGATCGTCAATTGATCCTGCCCGAGGCCGAACAGCTCGAAAACCGGTTACGCCAGGCCCTGGCGATCAGCCTGCAACCGCCGCACTGGGACCAGCTGCGCCGCGCCCTGCCGGCTGCCAGCGAGGCACTCCTCAGCCTGCATGAACGGCTCAGCCGCCGGGTCCTTGCCGCCCCCCGCAACCTGGAGGGATTGGTGGCACTCGGCCCCGACGCCGAAGCACCACTACGGCAGCTGCTCAACCTGCTGCAACCGCTGCCGGCACCATGGGATCGCTGGCTTCAGGCGAGCGATGGGGGCTGGGCCAGCTGGGCAGCGGTGGATCCAGAGCTGCTGCAATGGACGCTGCAGCGCCAACCACTCGAACCGCTCGAGCTCTTGGCGGGGTTGCTGGCGGGCCGCGGTGCCATTGTGCTGGGCCAACTGCCAGCTCCGCGCCACGGGGGTGACAACCTGCCGGCCTCGGCCCTGACCATGGGGCTCAAACCCCAGGTCGATGTGCTTCTGGGGGAGGCCCCGTTGGCCGATCCGCTGCCGTTGTTTGCGCCGCTGCGCCAACCACTCCCCAACAGTCCGATCTACGCCGAGCACCTGCTGGAGCAGAGCCGCCGCCTTGTACTGGGCCAGGAGCGCCTCACCGTCGTGCTGGCCGACGACAGCCAACTGCTGCTGCAGCTGACCAGCGGCCTGGCCGCCGAGTTTGGCTCCCGGGTTGTGCATCAGTGCACGACACCAGAGACCAACGGAGTGCTCTGCACCAGCTGGAGCTGGTGGCTGGCCAACCAGGAGCGCTTGCCCCTGCCGCAGCAAGTGCTGGTCGCCCTGCTGCCGATCGCCAGCCTCGAAGATCCGCTGACGGCTGCCCGGGTTGCTGCCCTGCGGCAGCAAGGGCGCGATTGGTTCCGCGAGCTGCTGCTGCCCGACGCCCTGTTGCGCCTGCAGCTGGGCGTGGCCAGCCTGCGGCGTCAAAACGGCACCCGATTGGCCATTCTCGACGGCCGCGTGCGCGGCCGCAGCTGGGGCCAGCGCGCTCTGCAGGCGCTGGAACCCTGGGTCAACCTCAGCCGTCTGCTTCCGTCCTGAGGTGCAGGCCTCTAGCGTTGGCCCTACACAGGGGCCGTGCCATGGGAGAAGCCAGACGACGTAGCGCCATGGGCCTGCCGCCGCGCAAGCCCAAAGCCAGCAGCGAATCTGGTTCACCGTGGTGGGATCTCGACCGTCAGAAGGCCGATCGCTTCGTGAGCCTCACCACCCGAGGTGCCTGGATCGGCATTGGCGTGTTGGCACTGCTGTGGGTCACCGTCCGATTCATCGGCCCCGCCGCCGGATGGTGGACCCTGGCCGACGGTTGACCGACCGCAACGATCAGCCGCTCGCAGGATTCGAAAGAAAGCCTTAAGGTGGATTGACCAATCGGGCGGCATCATGTTTATCCGACTGGCGGAGCAATACCGCTCGGTAGTCGAAGATCTGGTGCTGAGCCTGCAGGCCCTCGCCACCAGCCTGACAACAACGGGACATACCGCTACCTGTTATGTCTGCGGTGACGGACGAGATGGTCATGGCGCCTCCTTCGTGGCCAATCTCGCGAGCGAAGGTCCCGACAACCACATCGTGCGCTTTCTCGTCTCCGATTTCGGCATCAGCTGGGTCGAGTCAAGGAATGGCCGCGAATTGGTCAAACTCGAAGGCGCCGAAGCGATCCAGGAACTGCAAAGGGTGGCCGAACGCCTGCGCCAGCCTGTTGCGTCAGTTGCAATCGCTGAGGAACCCACGACCCAAGCCATTCAACCGTTAGCGACACAGCCGATTCGCTGAAACTCGACGAAGTCGTCCAAGAACGTACCGTCCAAAGTCCATTCAGCAAGGCAGCAAGCCCCCGTGAGCGGTGCATTCCCACACCAGCCCACGGGGTTTGCCTTGCGGCTCAGCTCGCTTTGGGCAGCTCCTCAATGGGCGCGGCCGCTGCAGCCTTAGCGGCCGCGGCCAGAGGCTTCATCGAATTGGCCGTCACTTCTGAACCCTCAGTCAACTTCTGGCGGGTGAGCTGCTCAATCACCTCCTTCTGCTCGGGATTCTGTTCGAGCCAGACAATTGTGTTGTCACGACCCTGACCAATGTTGTCGCCCTCGTAGCTGTACCAGGCGCCCTTGCGAGTGACAACGCCAGTCTCCTCGGCCAGATCAAGCAGACAGCCCAGGGTGCTGATACCGCGGCCGAACAAAATGTCGAACTCTGCGATGCGGAAAGGCGGCGCCACCTTGTTCTTGGCCACCTTGACCTTGGCGCGGATGCCGTATTCCTCGGTGCCGCGCTTGAGGGTCTGAATGCGACGGATGTCGAGACGCACCGAGGCATAAAACTTCAACGCGTTACCACCGGTGGTGGTCTCCGGGTTGCCGTAGGTGACGCCAATCTTCTGACGCAACTGGTTGAGAAAGATCACCGTGCAGCCCGACTTGCCGATGTTGCCGGTGATCTTGCGCATCGCCTGGCTCATCAGACGCGCCTGGCTGCCCACAGCCAGATCGCCCATCTCGCCTTCAATCTCGGCGCGGGGGGTCAACGCCGCCACCGAGTCAACCACCACAATGTCGACCGCCGCCGAGCGCACCAGCTGATCGACGATCTCGAGGGCCATCTCACCGGTGTCCGGCTGAGAGACCAGCAGGTTCTCGATGTCAACTCCCAGAGCAGCGGCATAGACCGGGTCAAGGGCATGCTCGGCATCGACAAAGGCGGCGACGCCACCGCGGCGCTGCACCTCGGCAATGGCGTGCAACGTGAGGGTGGTCTTACCCGAACTCTCAGGCCCATAGACCTCGACCACACGGCCTTTGGGGTAACCGCCACCGAGGGCCAGATCCAGGGTCAGGGCACCCGTGGAGATGGTTTCAACCCGCATGCGGGAGGCGTCACCCAGCCGCATGATCGAACCTTTTCCAAAATTGCGCTCGATCTGATTGAGCACCAGACCGAGGGCCTTGTCACGATCAGACGCGGCAGCGGCAGCAGCAGCTGAAGACGAGGAAGCAGACGATGGGGGCACAGCAGCGGCGACAGAAGTCAGAGAGATGGACGGGGCGGCGGATGCGAGAGGCTCAGCCGGCTCGTCCTTGGCCGCATCCAGCCCGGCGGGGGAGGTTGCAGCAGAACGAGGGGTTGCGGCCCTGGGATCGGCAGGCATGAAACACAACAGCGATGGAATCGGCCGCAGCGTCATCCTGCGACCAGCAAGAACGAAGTGCCACCAAAATCGGCCAGCGTTTCAAGCGGCGCCCCGAAAATGTAGTACGGGAGTACTGTAGCGCTCAGGGCCAGGCTGCCAAGGGCCCCGCAAACACCTCCGGAGTCAGCCAGCTGATCGAAGCTGGCAGGTTCCTGCCATCGTCAGGGGCGAGATAGCCCCACGACACCAGAAAGCAGCGCACAGGATCAAGACTGCTGCGCTGCCTCACGGCTTCGAGCGTGGGCCGCCGATCCTCGACAAACCACAGCGGCCCCTGGTCCTGCGCCAACAACGTTTCCAGCACATCGGGCTTGCTGCCCGACTCGTGGCCGAACAAGGCCAAGGGCTCGAGCCCGGCCGCCGCCAGCAACTCGCGCGCAAAAGCCGCCCCCTTGGTGGTGAGCACCATCCAGGTCGAGCCTTCTGCCACTAGGGCCTGCAGGCGCTCAACCACCCCGGGATAGAAACGATGCCGCGCCAACCAGGCAGCGCGATCAGCGGCGATGCCGTCGCTGCGAACCCCCTCGAGGGCCTGCTGCAGCTGGAGGGGAGCCCAGCCCCAGCGCTCGAGGACTTGGGGCAGAGCCTGGTCGTAATCGGCCAACAGAGCAGACAAGTCCAGATCGGGACGCGACAGCTCGGCCGCCATCAGCACCATCTCCCAACCTTTGTGGATCAACGGGCGCAACAGGCCAAAACCGGGGGGAGCCTGGTCCGGCAACGACAAACCTTGGTTGAGGTTCAACGCTGCGCCGCGGGCAGCCCACCAGTACTCGGGCATGCCATCGACGAGCACACCATCAAAATCGAAAACGAGGACGGGAGAGTGGTTCAAAACTGGGCCGCTAGGATTCGAACCTAGGAATGGCGGGACCAAAACCCGCTGCCTTACCGCTTGGCGACGGCCCAATGAGCGCTTGGCCTTGCCAGCGCTCTGCTAGTTACCCACAGCGCCCGGTCCTTCGTCAACAGCCCCTGCAGCAACGCCGGACCTCAGCCCTGCGGCCGCAGCAGCCAGGGACCGACCAGCGCCTTGGCCTCGACCAGCGCCTCAGGCCACAGATCGCCGCAGTCGAGCAGGCGGCACTGGCGCTGCTGGGCCTGTTGCAACCAGGGCAGCAGACGACGCCGGGCCTCACCGCCAAAACCCACGCCGGCAGCACTCGCTTGCAGGCCCTGTTGCTGCAGTGCCGTCAGCGTATGAGCATTGGTGCCACCAGCCAGCTGCAATGGGCCTGGGGGCGCCCAAGGCAGCAGCTGCTGCAGCAGGTCCACGGCTGCCCGGGCGGCGGCCGGTCCTAGATCGCCACTCATGGGGCGGCCATCGAGTTGCCAGATGGGCCGGTAACGCGCACCGCGCAGCAGCGCAAAGCGTTGCCAGAGCTCGGCAGCCAGAGACAACGGCTCGGTACCGCCCATGCTGACCGCGAGGCGTCGCAGGCTGATACCGCTGCTGCGCAGCTGAGCCAGACGTGCAGCAAAGCCCTCGAGGCGAACGCTCTGGCAGTGCAATTCGATGGCATCGGGCTGCAGGCGGGCCAGCAGCGCGGGCACCGCATCGGCCGCGAGCACCTGGGAGTGCTCCTCGATCAAGCCCAGGGGGCAGGCCGGCAAACAGCGACCGCAGCCATAGCAGCGATCGCGCAACACGCCGGCAGCACCGGTGGCAGCCACACCGATCGCCAGTGCCGGACAAGCTCGCTCGCAGGGACGTCGGCAGTCGAGCGGACAACGCTCGGGATCAAACCAGGCCTTGCGGAAGTGAGGGTCTTCACCATCGCTGAGGCTCAACATCAGCCAGGGGCGCGCGGCGCCGCGCTGATTCGCCCAGGCAACGCCACGCCGCACAGCCGCCACGACAGCGTCATCGGCAGCTGCATCAATGCAATGGACTCCGGCCAGCGTGTACACACCGGCAAGGTCTTCAATGGCGGCCAGGTCCTGATTGCTGGCTCCGCAAATCAGCTTGACCCAGCGCCCTTGTCGCAGGGCCTGCTCAGGCGGCGACAAGCTGCTCGAGGGGCTGCCAACGCAGGGAGCGGGCACCGCCCATCTCAACCACGAGCCTGAAGCGTGGCTCGCGGCGAGTCAGGGCAACCAGAGCTGACAACTCACCACTGGAGAGGACCTGACCTTCGAGCAACCACAGCAAGATTGGCGCCGCGCCCTCCAACAGCGCACCCAGCTGGGGCATCACCCGCTGCACCTCTCCGACGGCGGCTCCGCGTCCCACACTCTGATGACCTAGGTGGGGCGGGCGCACCCCATGGAGCTGAAACAAGAACGCCTCGGGATCACCCAAACCGCGCGCGGAGGTGATCTGTGCCTTGTATCCAGCCGCACGCATGCGCCGCAGCAGACGGGTTTCGGCACCACCCTCGAGCGGCGCAAACAGAGCGAGTGCTCCAGAGCGCTCCAGGTCCTGTTTGAACCCACGACCGGACAGCAGCAAGGGCATCGCCAATTGATGCGGGGCAGTCCTGCAGTCTGGCAGCAGCGCGCTCGCAATGGGCCTGAAGGATGAGGGTCGGGCTGTGGGGTATCTTGGTTGGCTGTGCTGTGAACTCTGTGCCCGTCCGCTAGCCGGGCCTCCAGAACACAGC
>CAYFMB010000044.1:0-10705 GCA_964344095.1 uncultured Klebsiella sp. | reverse complement strand
AACAGGCAGACTGCGCCGATGATTAGCGCTAGGCCAGCCCCCAGCACAGACCCCTGCGTCCACTGCGGTTTCTGCCTGCCCAGCTGCGCCAGTTACCTGGCCCTGGGCAGCGAGATGGACTCACCACGTGGGCGCATCCATGCGCTCAAGGCCATCGAAGCCGGTGACCTCACCCTCGATGCGACCGTGGCGCGTCATTTCGACAGCTGCCTGGGTTGCCTCGCCTGCGTCAGCGCCTGCCCCTCAGGTGTGCGTTATGACGCGCTCATTGAAGCCACCCGGCCCAAGCTCAACGCCCCCGACCTGCGCAGCCCGGCCCAACAGGCCTTCAGGTCTCTGCTGTTTGCCGTACTGCCCTATCCGAGGCGTCTGCGCAGCCTGCTGAGACCACTGCTGATCTACGGCGGCACTCCCCTGCAGCGCCTGCTGCGCCGCAGCGGACTGACCAAGCTGCTCGGCCCCCAGCTGGCGGCCATGGAGCAGCTGCTGCCTCCCCTGACGGGGGCCGGCTTCAGCGACAGCCTGCCCGCTGTCATCCCGGCCGCGGGGGAGCGTCGCTACCGCGTGGGCCTGCTGCTGGGCTGCGTGCAACGCGTTTTTGACCCTGAGGTGAGCGCCGCCACCGCCCAGGTGCTGAGCGCCAATGGCATTGAGGTGGTGATTCCAAAGGACCAGGGCTGCTGCGGCGCCATGACGCATCACCAGGGTGAAGAGGCACAAACACGGGCCTTGGCCACCGCCTTGATCCGCAGCTTTGCCGGTGCAGGCCCCCTCGATGCAGTTCTGGTGAGCGCCTCGGGCTGTGGCCACAGCCTCAAGGCCTACGGGCGCCTGCTCGCCGACGCCGCACCCGAGCTGGCCACCCAGGCCGCCGAACTGGCCGCCAAGGCGTTTGACGTGCAGGAATTTCTAGTCCAGGCTGGACTGAGCCCAGCATTTACAGCACGGCTCCAGCCTCTGGAGCACGCCGATGGCAACGCTGCGACCGCGGAGCGACCATTGCCTTTGGCTTACCACGATGCATGCCACATGCTTCATGGTCAGGGCATTAGCGCCGCCCCGCGCACGCTGCTGCAGTCCATTCCCCATGTGCGGCTGCGCGAACCGCTGGAGCAAGGGGTCTGCTGCGGCAGCGCCGGCATTTACAACCTGGTGCAGCCCGCCGAGGCCGAACTGCTGGGCGCCCGCAAAGCCGCTGATTTGGGCGCCACCGGCGCCGCAATCGCCGTTAGCGCCAACATTGGCTGCACACTGCAGCTCAGGCGCCATCTGGACGAATCGAAGCGCCCCCTGCCCCTGCAGCACCCGATGCAGCTGCTGGCCCGCAGCGCCGGCCTGCTAAGCCCGGCACGACCGCGTTAACCCCATGACCGCTCCCAACCACGGCCGGTTGCAGAGTGTGCTGGGGCTGGGATTTGGCCTAGCGGGGGCTGTGGGCGGCACCATCGGCGCGGGCATCCTGCGCACCCCCGGACTGGTCGCCGCCGAGATGGGCGAGCCCTGGCTGATCTGGGGCGCCTGGATCATTGGCGGCCTGTATGCCCTGCTGGGAGCGGTTGCGGTGGCTGAGCTGGCGGCAGCCCTGCCCCAGGCAGGGGGCTGGTGGAACTATGCCCAGCGCGCCTTTGGCGGGCGGGCCGGCTTGCTCACGGGCTGGACCGACTGGCTGGCCCACTGCATCGGGCTGGCCTGGGTGGCCACCACCGCAGGCGATTACGCCGCGCCGCTGCTGCCTGCGCAACTGAACACAGGCTCAGCCGCCATCGCATCCAAAGCGATGGCCCTGGGCGTGATCGGCCTGTTCAGCCTAATCCAGCTGCGCGGAGTCAAGGCGGGCAGCGCCAGCCAGGAGCTGCTCAGCCTGGCCAAAGCCGCCGCCTTTTCTGCCCTGGTGCTGGCCTGCTTTGTGCTGAAGCCGGTCCCACTCGCGGCTGAAGCGACGGTCCTGCCAGAGCCGCTCGCTGTCGGTGCCGAGCTGAGCTGGCCCACCCTGCTGCTGCCTCTGGTGGTAGCTCTCCAAGGCGTGATCACCACCTACGACGGCTGGGCCAGCCCGGCTTACTTTGCCGAGGAGTTCAGCGAGCCTGCCCGCGACCTGCCCCGCTCACTGATCGGCGGCGTGCTGGCGGTGCTGCTCCTCTACCTCTTGATCAACGCCGGACTGCTGCGGGTGCTGCCCCTGGCTGTGCTGGCAGGCTCCAGCCTGCCGGCGGCCACGGCCGCCACGGCTTTGATCGGCCCCGCCGGAGGCCTGGTGATCAGCGCAGTGGCCCTGGTGGCGCTGCTGGGGCTGATCAACACCGCAATCATGGCGGCACCGCGCATTCTCTATGGCCTCAGCACGGCGGAGCTGCTACCGCTGCCGGCCCTGAGCCGGGTCAACGACGGCGGCACACCGGCGCCGGCACTGCTGCTGACCACAGCCACCGCAGCCGCTTTGGTGCTGCTGGGCAACTTTGAGCGACTGCTGGCCATGGGCGCAGTGCTGTATGTGAGCCTGCCGCTGATCGGCATGGCGTCCCTGCTGGCCCTCCGCCTCAAGGAGCCGGCGCTGCCGCGACCGTTCCGCTGCTGGGGCTATCCGCTGACACCGCTCCTGATCGCCGCCGGGTCCCTGGCATTTGTGGTGGGCGCGGTGGCTGCCGACCCGCTCAGCAGCGTGGCGGCACTGGCCCTGGCGGCGCTGGCGATTCCCGCAGCATCAGCAACGCCTGCGCCAGCGTCGGGGCCTCCCCCAGATTCCCGGGGAACGTGAGCACCGCCAGAGCGGGCACCAGGGCCTCAGGGCCGGTCAGCACCAGCGACAGCCCGGGCAGCAGCTGACCCTGCAGCGCCACAGCCCGGCAGCCCAGACCGGTCTCCAGCAGGGTGTGACTGGTGATTCCCCCCTTGCTGATCACCACGCCAAGCTCTGGGGCCACAGCCGCAGTCAGCCGCGCCATCAACGCCGCCAGCGCCAACCCCAAGCGACGGCGCTCGGCGGTGCTGGCACAGCTCACCTCACCGCGGCTGCTGGCCAGCACCGGCGTCAGACCGGCAACCAGCAAGGCGCGCAGACGGGCCAGCCAGGCTGCTTCGAGCGAGGCGATCAGCTCAGGGGCCGCAGGTCCCTCAAGCACACGCGCCAGTTTGGCCACGTCGATCTCCACCAGAGCGCAGTCGGGCACCGCCTCGAGCAGATGGGCCAGCTGGGCATCGGCCAGAGGCACATGGGAGCCCACCAGCACCAGCGCCGGCAGCGGTTGCCCCGCCGGCCCAGTTCGGCGCAACGCCGCCAGCGCAGCCCCGGCCAGCGGTGGCTCGCCCAGCTCCACCAGAGCGTTGAGCAGACTGGCCGCCGACTGAAACAGAAAGCGCCGCGGCCGTCCCCAACGGCGCGCCGCCGACGGAGCCATCAACGCCCGCACAGCCGCCGCCAGTGCCTGCAGATGTCGAGGCTGCTCGGCGTCAACCACGACCCAGGTCCCCACCGCCAGCGCTGCCAGGTGGCTCTCCAAAGCTTGGGGGTCCCCCTCGAGTGCATGCAGCGACAGCCGTTCAACGCTGGCAGTGCACACGCGGCCGGCGCTCTTGGCGGTGATGTAGGCCGCCAGATCGCTGGTGTCGTAACCGAACAGGCGGTCCTGGGCAAAGGCGCTGGTGTGCACAGGTTCGCCATGCAGCAGATGCACCCCGCCGACGGTGGTGCGTCCTCCGGGCAGAAAGGCAGGCACAAGGAAGCGTGCGTCGACCGGTTGATCCCAAGGCGCCGGCAACTGCGGCAACGCAGCCTCGATCACCTCCAGCTCCAGGGGGAAATGCCCCCGCAAGGTCGAATCGCCGCGGCTCACCAGCACCAGGGGGGTCAAACGAGCCGCCAAGGCCTGGTCCTGCGCAGCGATCTGGGTCAGGGCCGCAGCCAGGTTGCGGCAGATGCCGCGGACCCGTGCGCGCGCTGCAGCAGGCTCCAAGGCACGTGTATTGGCCAGCACAAACAGCAACGGCGAGGCGTGGGCCAACCCCTGATGCAGGCTGAGGGTGTCGCTGGTCAGCAGCAGCGGACAGCCGTGCACCGTTTGCGAGCCGGTGGGATCGTCGTCGAACACCACAACCTTCATGGCACCATCGTGCCGTGACGGTTCTCGCCCCTCAGACCCAGGCCGAGCTGCAGCAGCTGGTGCGCCAGCTGCATGCCGACGCCGCGCCCTGGCTGCCATCAGGACTGGGCAGCCGACTCGACTGGGGCCCGCAGGTGACTGCAGCGAGTGAGGTGCTCAGCATCAGCAAGCTGGGTGGCATCCGCGAACACAACCCAGGCGATTTCACGTTGACCGTGGCAGCCGGCACCCCACTGCATGAGGTCCAGGCAGCCTTGGCCGCACAGCGGCAATGGTTGAGCCTCGATTCGCCCTGGGGCGCCGCTGATACCAGCATCGGCGGTCTGATCGCCCGGGGACTCACCGGCGGCTACCGGCAGCGGGCCATGGGGGTGCGGGACCAGCTGCTTGGTCTGCAGCTGCTGCGCAGCGATGGCGTGCTGGCTCGCGCCGGCGGCAAGGTTGTCAAGAATGTGGCTGGCTACGACCTGATGCGGCTGCTCACGGGCAGCTGGGGAGCACTAGCCCTGATCACCGAAGTGACGCTGCGCACCCAGCCCGTACCGCCGCAGCGGCGCCATGTTGTGGTGCAGGACAGCCTGGAGGATCTGGGGACGCTGAGCCGCTGGCTGCTGGGCTCAAGCCTTAGTCCCGAGCGGATCGACCTGTGGAGCGCCCCCCTGGCGAGCAGCGCCGGCCAGGAGCCTCAACCGCTGCTGCTGCTGAGCCTGGCCAGCATCGATGCCACCACACTCGATGAGCAGATCGCCTGCATCGCCGAGCGAGCCCCGCACCTGCGCGTGGCCGACACTGCCGCGGCAATGGCGCTTCTGGACTCTGCGCGGGGCATCAACAGCCAGTCCAACGCCCCTGAAGCCGAGTGGCTGCTGCGCCTGGCGGCGCCGCCTACCCAGGCGACGAACCTGCTGGGCAGCCCGGAGCTCAAGGGCATCCCGGTTTGCCTGGCTGCCGGCAGTGGCATCGCTGACGGCTGGGCTGGGGCCAGCGCCCTGCCGCGCCACCGGGTGGAGGCCCTGCGCCGCCGCTGCCAGGAGCTGGGCGGCTATCTCACCGTGCTGCGCCAACCGCAACCAGCCGCCGGGTCTCCGCTGCTGCCCAGCTGGTTGGATGCTCCCTCACGGCCGCTGATCGAAGCGGTCAAGCGGCAGTTTGACCCGAAACAGCAACTGGCGAGGGGGCGCCTGCCAGGGGTGGCTGGCTGAGCCACGCGATCAGAGCGCGGTTCACCTGCACGGGCACCTCGTCATGGGGGCAGTGGCCCGCCTCCAGCACCACCTCTGTGGTGCAGGCCGGGGCGTGACGCTGGAAGGCCGCGCGCCGACCGGCCGCGTTGATCCAGGGATCACGAATGCCCCACAGCAGCAGCAGCGGACAGCCCAGATCGGCAAACAGCTCATCGAGGGGCTGGCCGCGGGGGATGTCGAAGACGGTGCGAAACACGCCAAAGGCACCAGGGTCCCGGGAGGGCCGCAGGATTGACTGCACCAGCTCCTCATCGACGTTGGTGCGATCGATGTACACCTGCCTCAGGGTGCGGCGCACCGTGGCCGGGCGACGCAGGTTCTCAAACAGCAGGCGCTGCAGCACCGGGCTCTTGAGCAGGGCACTGGCGATGGTCTGACGCGCGATGGCGCCCCAGCCCTTGGGCGGCGCCTGCTCGTCTGAGAACGGTCCGGCTGCGTTCAACAACACGACCCCAGCCGCCTGATCACCCAAGGCCACAGCGGCCGCCAGCGCTGCAAAGCCCCCCAGCGAGTTGCCCACCAGCACCGTGGGGCGGCCGATGCGCTCGTTCACGTAGGCCGCCAGCTGATCGCGCCAGAGAGCCCCGCCATACCTGAGTCCTGCCGGCTTGGCACTGCGACCGAAACCCAGCAGGTCAATGGCATGCACCTCATGGCTTCGAGCCAGTACCGGCACGTTGTGGCGCCAATGGTCGGTAGACGCCCCAAAGCCATGGACCAGGAGCAATGCCGGCCCGCTGGGCGCTTCGGGAGCGGCCGTGACGGCATGCACCGGATGGCCCAAAAACTGCCAGGGGTTCACGCAGCTGGTTGCAACGGTGGTCACGCGCGCCAATCGAGCCAGGGGAGTGCGGGCATGATGGCGGGTGTCGCCGCTCGGTAGGCGGCGTAGGCCGGGTGCAGGGCCTGCAGCCCCCGCTCTTCGCGGCGGGCTTTGCCTCCGAGCACAACGCACAGGGCCAGGCACAACCCCAGGTGCAGCAGGCTGCCCAGGGCCAGGGCAACGCCTAGAGAGCACAGCAGAATCGCCTGGTACAGCGGGTGGCGGCAGCGGGCATAGGCACCGCGCGTCACAAGCGCCGCACCGGCCATGGGCTGGGGGAGCGGGCTCAGGCTGGCTCCCAGGTTGAAGAAGGCCTGTGCTGCCAGCACAAGGCCCAGCAGAAACAACAGTGCGCCAACCACGGCCAGCGGCAGCGGCCAGGCATAGCCCCAACTGCCTGGAGCCGGCCAGGGGGGCAGCACATGGGCCGCGATCAGCAGCAACTGAGCCGCCAGCCACCATTCGCCATGGCGGTTGTCGAGCAGCCCGGACCAGCTGAATCCCCAGCGCGCCAGGAGGTTGTCAGGTTGGGACTTCGGAGAGGGGGTCAAGGTCGGGCTGGGCTGGTTGGCCGGACAACACCAGTCTGAGCAGGATCGGCGCCAGGAACGTGGTACCAATCACCATCAGCAGAATCGCCGCCTCCAGGGCTGGGGTCAGCAGACCGGCCTGGGTGCCCAGCCCCAGGAAGATCAAGCCCACCTCACCGCGAGGCATCATGCCGATGCCAACCACCAGACGGTTGGTCTTCACCTTGCTGACGTAACTCCAACCGGCGGCCACCTTGCCGGCGATGGCCACCGCCAGCAGAAAGGCCGCCACGATCAGGCCCTCGCGGTTGGCCGGGTCAAACGGATTGAGAACAGACAGGTCCATGCTCGTGCCGATCAGCACGAAGAAGACCGTGGCAAACAGGGCCACGAGAGGCTTAACCAGCTCCTGAATCTCATGAACACGCTTGGAGCCACTGAGGATCAGACCGGCTGCAAACGCTCCTAATGCAGCCTCCAGGCCGATGGCCTGGGCGGCAAAACAACTGGCCGTCAGCACCAGAAACGAGGCCACGACGACATCGCCAGGCGCCTTGAGCCTCTCGATCACCCAGTCGAATGCGGGGGCTGCGGTCCGGCTCAGGAACAGTGACGCCGCCACAAACACCGATGCGGCTGTCACGAGTTTGATGATCGGCCCAAGGGCAAAGCCTTCGCCGGCAGCCAGCGCGACCACCACCGCCAGGATCACAATGCCGAGGATGTCATCGAGGACCGCGGCACCGATGACGGTCTGCCCTTCGCGGGTCTTGAGGAATTTCAGCTCACCAAAGACGCTGGCGGTGATGCCGATGCTTGTGGCGGTCATCGCCGCACCGGCAAAGATGGCTGGGATCAAGGGCACATGAAAGAGGTAATAGAGCCCGGTCGTTCCCATCACGAAAGGCAGTACCACGCCCGTGACCGCCACGGTCGAGGCCTGCAGGCCGACAGCGACAAGCTCATCGAGCTCGCTTTCCAGACCGGTGAGGAACAGCAAGGCATAGAGACCAAGCCGGGCAACGGCCTGAAGGTTCGGGAAGGTTTCGTTGTAGATCTCGCCAACCTGCTCGGGTGAGATTCCGGCCAGGTAGCCCAGGAAACTGGCCAAGGTTTCGCTGAGCTGGGCGTGGGTTTCGGGCGGCAGGATCAAATGCAGCCCCGTGGCGCCGATCAACACACCCGCCACGAGCTCTCCCAGGATCGTGGGCAACTGCAGCCGCACCATCAACTCAGCCAGAGCCCTGGCTGCCACAAAAATGACCAGAAACTGACCGACCGAGATGAGTGTGTCGGTGACCTCATAGGCGTGGTCACCGATCTCAGCCAGCAGGCAAGGCAGCAACACGAGGCGCATCATCGCTGTGTGACCCAGGACGCTAAGACCAAAAGGCCAGGGTGTTTGGTCGCTGATCTCCGGCAGCGGGTCGGTTCCGCCACCGGCCGCCATCGCTACGTTCCGAACACGGGCTGCGTGGAACTGCGATGACAGAGACCTCAGGGACCGGCGAGGCGAACGCGTTGCAGCGGCTCGATGCCTGGTGGCGAGCGGCCTGCTACTTGGCGGTGGGGATGATCTACCTGCAGGACAACCCCCTGCTGAGCGAGCCGTTGCAGCCGGAGCACATCAAGAATCGGCTGCTGGGCCACTGGGGTTCCAGTCCGGGTCAGGCTTTCATCTGGGCCCACGCCAACCGGGTGATCCGCGCCCATGAGCTCGACATGATCTACCTGTCGGGGCCGGGCCATGGCGCCCCAGGCGTGCTGGGCCCCACCTATCTCGATGGTTCCTACAGCGAGATCTACCCGGACAAATCGCGCGACACCGCCGGACTGCGTCGCTTCTTCAAGCAGTTCTCATTCCCCGGGCACATCGGCAGCCACTGCACCCCCGAGACGCCGGGCTCGATCCACGAGGGGGGTGAGCTGGGCTACGTGCTCTCCCACGCCTGCGGGGCGGCGTTCGACAACCCCGAGCTGATCGCCCTGGCCTGCGTTGGCGATGGCGAGGCTGAAACGGGTCCCCTGGCCACCAGCTGGCACATCAACAAGTTTCTCAACCCCATCAGCGACGGCGCCGTGCTGCCGGTGCTCCACCTCAACGGCTACAAGATCGCCAACCCAACCCTGCTGGCCCGGATTCCTCAAGAGGAACTGGCGAGCCTGATGCGCGGCTATGGCTGGGAGCCGCTGTTTGTCGAAGGGCACGAGCCCATGGCCATGCACCAGGCCATGGCCGCGGCCATGGATGAGGCCATTGGGCGCATTCAGACGATCAGGTCTGAAGCCCGCAGCAGCCACGACCCCGAGGCGATCGTCCGGCCCCATTGGCCGATGATCGTGCTGCGCTCACCCAAGGGCTGGACCGGCCCCGCCGCCCTCCATGGCCATCGGCTCGAAGGGTTCTGGCGAGCTCACCAAGTGCCCTTACCTGATCCCAAGGGTGATCCCGAGCAACTGACTCAGCTCGAGGCCTGGCTGAAGAGCTACCGGCCCCATGAACTCTTTGATGAGAACGGCAGCCTCAGGGCCGAACTCCAGGCGCTCTCACCGGTGGGTGAGCGCCGCATGGGCTCCAACACCCATGCCAATGGCGGCCTGCTGCGGCGCAAGCTACACATGCCCGAGAGCAGCGACTACGCCGTCGCCGTGCCGGCTCCAGGCCAGGTGGAGCATGCCAACACCGCGCCCCTGGGTGAGCTGCTGCGCGACGCCATTCGACGCAATCCCGACAATCTGCGCCTGTTCGGCCCCGATGAGACCGCCTCCAACCGGCTGCAGGCGGTTTATGGCAGCACCCAAAAGGTATGGATGGCCGAGTTGCTGCCCGAAGACGCGGACGATGGGCAGCTGGCCCGCGCCGGACGTGTCGTCGAAATGCTCAGCGAACACACCCTGGTGGGGATGCTCGAGGGCTATCTGCTGACCGGGCGCTACGGGCTGTTTCACACCTACGAGGCCTTTGCCCATGTGATCGCCTCGATGTTCAACCAGCACGCCAAGTGGCTGGAGAGCTGCCTCAACCACGCCCCCTGGCGCGCGCCGATCGCCCCCTGGAACTGTCTGATCAGCTCGACGGTGTGGCGCCAGGACCACAACGGCTTCACCCACCAAGACCCTGGTTTCATCGACCTGGCCGGCAACAAGAGCGGCCAGGTGGTGCGCGTCTACCTGCCCGCCGATGCCAACGGCCTGTTAGCGGTGGCCGAGCTGGCCCTGGTGGAGCCGAACGTGTGCAACATCATCGTCAGCGACAAACAGAACCACCTGCAGTACCTGACCCTGGAGCAGGCCCGCGCTCACGTGGCCAAGGGCATCGGCCTGTGGAGCTGGGCCAGCAATGACGACAGGGGCAGTCAGCCCGCTGATCCGGATGTGGTGATGGCCTGCGCCGGCGATATCCCCACCAAGGAGACCCTGGCAGCGGTGCAGATCCTCAGACGGGAGCTGCCGGCCCTGCGGGTGCGGGTGCTGAACGTGGTCAAGCTGTTCGCCCTGACCCAACCGAATGAACACCCCCACGGTCTGAGTGATCGGGATTTCGACACACTGTTCACCACCGACCGCCCAGTGATCTTCAACTTCCATGGTTACCCCTGGCTGATCCACCGCTTGACCTATCGGCGCAGCAACCACGCCAACATCCATGTGCGCGGCTACAAGGAGAAGGGAAACATCAACACCCCCCTCGAGCTGGCGATGAACAACCAGATCGATCGCTTCGATCTGGTCATCGATGTGATCGACCGGGTGCCCGGTCTAGGCTCACGCGCCGCCCATCTCAAGGAGCGCATGAAGGAGGCGATCCTGGCCAACCGCGCCTACGCCCATGAGCACGGCATGGATGACCCCGAGATCACCAACTGGCGCTGGAGCACCGACGCATGAGCGAGACCGCACCCCTGAATTTGCATCTGCCCACACCGGCCTGCTACGCCGACCCCCAGCGCAGCGGTCTGCGGGCCCAGGACGTGTTCGAGGGCATGACCGAGCACCTCTTCTACACGCTCG
>CAYFMB010000043.1:0-10709 GCA_964344095.1 uncultured Klebsiella sp. | reverse complement strand
AGGGCTCAGACCACCGCAGCTGATGCAACAGCCCCGAAACTCAGGGGGCCACCAGGGCGTCGGCCCAAGGCAGAAACCGCTCGAGAGTGGTGCGCTGATCCGCCGCGAGCAACGGAAAGTCAACCTGTGCCAGGTCTCTGCCGGCCGGCATCGCCTCCGGTGAGGTCTTCAACCAACGCAAGCTGCACTGGAGTTCGGTCAAAACAAGCCACGCGGCTGCCAGATCCCAGATTTTGGGGGTGGCTTCCAAGGCCGCCACGGTCTGGCCCATCGCGACACTGACCAGATTGAGGCTGGCCACCCCCAACATGCGGATCTTGCCTGGGAAGCGCTGGTCAGGCAGTTTCTGAAGAACACCGATCGAGCGGCTGCACAGAGAAGCACATCCAGCTGGATGCTGTTGCAACGAGGGTTGCTCCAGACGCTTGCCGTTGCGCCAGGCCCCCTGGCCAACAGCCGCGACAATGCGCTGCCGCAGTGGGGGCACATCAAGAACGGCCAACACCGGACGGCCCTGCTCGAAGCGGGCCAGGGAAATCGCCCAATAGGGAATGCCTGCAGCAAAGTTGGTGGTGCCGTCAAGAGGATCGACCACCCAATAGGCCTCGCTGGCTGGGACAGACTGCTGTCCCTCTTCGCTGAGCACGCCTTCACCGGGATACAGCCGGGCCAAGCCATCAACCAAGGTCTGGTCGCTCCAGCGATCACAGGCCGTGATCAGGGTGCCATCGGCCTTCAGATCTGAGGCCATGTGACCAAAATCAAGGCGCTGGCGCTCAGCCACCTGATCAAGCAGTGCCGCTAGTTCAGCAGGCAGGGGTGGGGGCAAGGGACGGGTGCTCATCCAAGCTCCAGGGCCAGCACTTTGCTGAGACTCAGATTCGTATCTTCCCTGAACTGGCGCAGGTTGACACGGGCCAGCAGCACCAGAGCAAGGGCTGCGATCGCCATCTCAACCAGCAAGACCAATGCATAGGACGGAAGCGGCTGCACTCCAAGGCCAAAGCGGGTCTGCAACACACGGCCGAGATCGAGTAAGCCACCACCGAGCACCTTGCCCAATGCCCGAGAGAGGGCCTGAGCCAACCCCCACACCCCAACAAACGTGCCAGCAGCCTGAGGCAGGGTGAGGTCCAGCATGAGCACCAGGGCGCTATTGGTACCGATGCCAGCTGCAACACCAAAGAGCAGCAGCACGGCGTTGAGCACGGAGACCTTGGCCGACAAGCCACAGAGCAACAACAGACCAAGGCTCACCAGGATCAGCTGACAACCGAGGCGAGCAGCCGCCAGCTTGCCCAGGTGGGGAACGACCCAAAGGCCAGCCAGCAGCAAACCAAGCAAGGTGCCAATTCCCCAGAAGGCATTGAGCGAGGCGGTGGCAGCGATAGGCATGCCAAAGACCTGAGCTCCATAGCTCTCGAGAATCGGATCCTGCAGAAAAAGACCGAGGGTGAAGCAGATCAGGAAGCCGAAAAAGACCAGAACCTGACGGCTCGAGGTGATCAGGGCCCAGGCCTGGCGCAGCGTGATGGCATCTTCCCTGGGAGCTGAGTCTCCATTGACCTGCTCAGAACGACGCGAGGGCTCCATACCCCAGGTGGCCAGCAGGGTCAGCACCAGAACAGCGGTGGCAATCCTCACCATGAAGGCCGTTAGTACAGGCTCGAGCTGGGCGGGATCGGTGACGCCATCGAGCGAGCGCAGGCTGATCGCAATGGTGATCGCCCCAATCACGATGCCCACAGTGAGCATGCACCAAATGATGCCAACCGCCCTGGGGCGCTCGGCTTCGCTGGTGCGGTCAATCACCAGTGCCAGATAGGGAGTTGTGGCCAGTGAAACGGCCAGTCCATAGAGGGCAAACAGACCGCACAGCGCGGCGATTGCCAACGACTGTGTCGCTGTAGAAGCGACCTCAAGCAGACGGCCGACCCTGAAGATCAGCGGTACGGCGGCGACTGCAAAACCGCAGAACAGGGCAGTGCCCAACCAGATGTAAGGCAGACGGTGACGACCACCCCAGGGGTGGGCATCGCTGATCTGGCCGAACAGAACCCTGGCAGGGGAAACAAACTGTTCAAAAGCCAATCCGGTTCCGACCAGGAGAGCTGGAAAAGCCAGTTCGCTGATCATGACCCGGTTGAGCAGGCCAGAAAAAATGACAGCCAGGCAACCGAGACAACCCTGAAACAGGCCAAGTCTGAGGGTGGCTGCCAGACCGAGTCGGTTCACAGCAGCGCGCGAGCCGCATGACAAGCGGGCTGCAGGGCAGGCTGCTCAACTGGAACATTGGCCGTGCCGGGAATCGTGGGCTTGATCACAGGCAGGGAAGGCGGCGTGCACAGGGCGATCTGATCGAGGCCGGTACGACGCCGCAGCTCAGCAAGGCGCTTGTTGTAATCGCTGATGGCGTTGGAATGGCGCACTTCGGCGTTGGTCAGGTCGCGCTGTTGGTTCACGACCTCGCGCTGGGTGGCCACGCCGGCCTCGAGTCGCAGACGGGCCAGCCGCAGGGACTCGCGAGCCGAGAGCACTTCGCGGGCGGTGGTGGTCAGGTTGCGGTTGTTCTTCTCGAGTTCATAGAAGCTGGTCTCGACATCACGGCGAATCTCATCGCGGCGGCGAGCAAAGTCAAAGGTGTACTGCTGAGCCTGCTGCTTCGCCGCACGAGCACGTGCCGCAGCGGCTCCTCCATCAAAGATGTTCCAGGTGACCCCCAGCCCGATGCTGTTATCGACGTTCCAACCCTTGGAGCCAGGCAGATCCACCAAAACGCCCTGACTGCCCTGATAACGCCCAGCGATCAGGTTGTTAAAAATATTGAAGAAGGGTTGGACAGCCCCGATCGCCTGATTAGCCGTGCTGTTGGCGATCGAAATGTCGAGGAGAGCCTGATCGAGTTCTTCGCGGAAGGCATACGCTGCAATGATGCTCTCCTGCAGACTCGGCTGCCAAGCGCCCACGATGCGAGCCGGATCCTTGGCCGTGGGTGTGACGTTCTGGGGCAGATCAAGCAGCGCTGCAAGAACGCGGCGAGCCACCGCTTGGGCCGCCAATGACTCGGTCAGCAGCTGCTGATCACGGGCCAGCTGGGTCTCAGCTTCAAGCACTTCCATTTTGGTAGCCACACCGGCCTGGTAACGGGCACGGGCATCGCGGAGGCTGACCACGGACGCTCTGACCGACTCCTGACCGATTCGCACGCTGTCATCAGCCTGCTGCAGGTCGAAATAGGAAATATCGACCTGCAATCGCAGATCGCGCAAGGCGATGAGGTACTGATCTTTGGCCTTTTCAAAGGCATCCCGGGCAGCGGCGATGGCTGGCACCCGCTGGGGGTTGATCAGCGCCCACTGGGCCTGAACGTTGGCTCCGTAAAACCAACGGTTGGTCGTGGTGTAGCCCTGAGCAGAGGACCACTGCTGACCGCCCGTGTAGGAGGGCAGAGCGTTGGCGTTGATGTTGAGCGTGGGGTACCAGAGGGCAATCTGCGCTCGCAGAGCGCTCTGCGCCTGGTCGACCTGGGAGGCAATGGATTTGAGGCTGGGATTATTGACCTCAGCGAGGTTTTCGGATTCCAGCAGTCCAATCGGCCTCAGCTGGCGGATCTGAACCTCCGAGGGCTTGGTCGGGAGTGCCAGGGAATTCGGAGACCTGAGGTCCTGCACCTCGGGCAGGAGCTTGGTAGCAGCCGGTGGCATGACCGATGGGTTGGCCTTTGGGCGTGAGCCCTTGACCTGAGGAGCCAAGGGCAACTGCTGGGGCGGGACCGAAGCGACAGAGCCCCGGGTTTCCGTTGTCGGGGCAGCAGGCGCAGGGTTGGCGATAGCGGCTAGAGGGCTTGAGGCCACGGTCCCCAATAGATAGAGACCAGCCAGAGAGCGCCGCACGGTGCCAAGACAACACAAGTCGCGCAAGCTTAAGCACCCTCACGGCAGTTGCGCAGCGCCGCGGCCACAAGATCCTCTGCCCCCCCGACGATCTCGACCGGGACCGGCAACTGCTGCTGCAGCTGGGGCAATGTCCAGTCATCCAGAAACACCGGCTCTCCCTGGCGCAACATGACCGCCGGCAGCAGCAACCGCTCGCCCAAATCACGCCCAGCAAGGCCCGCCACCAGATCAGATCCGGTCAGCAGGCCTGTGACCACTTGTTGCTGGCCCCAATACGGACTGGGCAAGGGATGAAGCAACAGTTCCAGACCCTCGACCGCATTGAGACGGCGAACCGCCGGCTCCAGCGCTGCACCGACCAGCTGGCCGACCACCCAGCTGAGCCGGCGGGGTGGTTCCACCCGCGACGGCAGATCCGCCGTGGCCTGATCGAGGGCTTCCAAAAAGGCCCGGATGCTGCCGACGCCGTTTTCTTGCTGGGGCAGATCCTCATAGACATCGCGCAGGGGCAGGGGCTGGCCGGCAATCAGATACCACTCATCGGAGAGCCAGGCGAAGCGACTGCCGAACTGCTCGGCGAAGCGGCGCTGCAACGGCTCGACCAACGCGATCACGTCGCGCGCTGCGGAGCGATCCACCGGGACCAGGGCATCGCCGGCAGGCCGAAAGCGGGTCAAGCCCACCGGCACCACCGCGGCAGACAACACGGCCGGCCAGTCCCCGGCAGCGAACCGGGCCAGATCGGTGAGGGTGCGCTCGAGAGCCGGACCGTCATTCAGCCCAGGACAGACCACAACCTGGGCATGAATCTGGAGATCGCGCTCGGCAAACCAGGCGAGCTGATCGAGCAGCAGCGCGGCACGGGGGTTCACCAACAGCCGGCTACGCAGGTCGGGGTCGGTGGCATGGACCGACACGTACAGCGGCGAGAGGCGCTGGGCTTCGATGCGCTCCCAGTCAGCAGCGGTGAGATTGGTGAGGGTGAGGTACGACCCGTAAAGAAAGCTCAGCCGGTAGTCGTCATCTTTGAGATAAAGACTGCGGCGACGACCTGGCGGCTGCTGGTCGATGAAACAGAAGGGACAGTGGTTGTTGCACTGCTTCAGCCCATCGAAGAGAGCCTCGCTGAAGCCAAGGCCCAGACCATCATCGGCATCCTTTTCAAGCTCCACAACGTGGCGGCTGCCATCGGGGTCCTCCACCTCCAAGGTCAGCTCCTCTTCGCAGCAGAGGACCTGCACATCGATCAGATCTCGGGGCCGGATGCCGTTGATGCTGATCAGGCGATCGCCAGGTTGAAAACCCAGTTCCTCACCAATGGAGTCGGGCTCCACTGAGGTGACCAGAGCTGGATCGGGCTGGCGCTCAGGCCCAGGCAGCGCGGCTGCCAAAGCAGCCGAAGGTTCGTTCCACACGGGGCAGTGCGGCGGGTGCAGAACCTGCCGGCGGTCTTATCCCACTGTGACGCTTCAGGCGCCGTGGCGGAGCCACACCAGAATCACCACACCAAAGAACAGGCGATAGACCACGAACACCCAGGTGCCGTGGCGCTGCAGGTAGCGCAGCAACCAGGCGATTGCCAGCCAGCTGACCACACCGGCCGACAGCACACCGACCACCATGGCCAGCGGTCCTGCGGCGCTGGGTTCGGCCAAGGCGTCCTTGAGTTCGGCCAGACCGGCCAGGGTGATCGCCGGCAAACCCAACAGAAACGAAAAGCGGGCGGCATCGGAGCGCTGCCAACCCGCCAGCAACGCTGCCGTCAACGTGCTGCCGGAGCGCGACACCCCAGGGACCAGCGCCAGGGCCTGAGCCAGGCCAACCCAGATGCCGTCGCCCAGACCCACCTGATCCAGCACGCGAACACGACGACCCACCCATTCGGCCAAGGCCAGCAACAGAGCCATCACGATCGAGACGATGGCAATGCTGGCCATGCTGCGCAGTGGGGAATGGTCGTAGTCAGGCAGCCAGTGCTTGATGGCAAGCCCCCCCAACACAATCGGCACCGTGCCCGCGGCCATGGCAACGCCCAGGCGAGCCGACGGATCCGACCACTGCCCATGCCGCATGGCACGGCCCATGCCACGCCCCACCTGCTGAAGATCACCCCAGAAGTAGGCGAGCACCGCCACGATGCTGCCCAGCTGGATCACGGCGGTGAAGGAGACACCGGGATCACCCCAGCCGAGCAGCACAGGCACGACTTTGAGATGGGCGGAACTGCTGATCGGCAGAAATTCGGTGAGGCCCTGAACAACGCCGAGCACGACAGCGCGCCAGATCGCCTCCAACGGCGACAGAACAGTGGGGGTGGCAGCCAGGAGCATGGCGGCGCGGACACGTCGAGAGATGCCCAGAACCCTATGGCCGCGCCAGCGCCGATCTGCGCTTAAGGTTGCGCAACGTTTTCTCAGATTTGGTGGTCAGCGCCCAGCCCAGCCTGTTGTCGGAGGTGGCGCTGACAGCCCTGCCCGCGTCAAGCCTGAAGCGCACGCAGAACGACACTGCGTTGCTGCTCATGGCTGTGGCACTGGTCAGTTTGCCCGTGTTTGTGCAGGCTCCCTGGGTTCACGCCCACCCTCTCGGTGCAACCCTGGCCACCCTGCCGCTGCTGGCCAGCGGGATTGGCTTGGGCTTGAGCGACAACCCCAAGCGCCAGCAGCTGGGATCCCTGCTGGTCGGTTTTGCCGGCAGCTGGCTGGGCGGAAGTCTCTTCTGGGGCTGGTGTCGCCTGCATCCGCTCTGGCATTTGCCGCTCGAAGGCATTGCCCTGCCCCTGGCTTTGGGAGGCTTGCGCAGCCGCTGGCGTCTGGCCGGCGCCTTTTACTTGGCGTCGCTGCTGGGAACGGCCGCCACCGACGCGGCCATGGCCCTGACCGGGGTGATGGCCCACTGGCCTCTGGTGCTGGCGGCGCAGGGAAGCGAAGCCCTGCAGCTGCTGCAGACGGCAGCAGCTGCGGTACTCAGCCCCGCCAATGTGCTCGTGATTGCCGGGTTTGGCCTGGGCCTGCTGGGACTGAGCCGTTGGCTATGGACCTTGGGCGGCATCGCCCGCATCAGCAGTGCAACCCTGCTGAGCACTCTCGCTGTCGACGCCCTGTTTCTCCTGCTAGCTCTGCTGGCCCCCAGCCTCAGCGGGCTGATCTGAGCAACCTGATCTGAAGATCTGCAAAAGCCTGGGGGAGCTGGAACAGAGTCGGTGTGGGATGTCTGTAACGTTGCCTCACGCCTTTTGGAGTGATGCGATGAAACGGCTGGTTGCCTGGCTGATGGGTGGACTGGTTCTGTTCGGCCTTGTGTTTGCCCTGGTGCTGCCCTCAGCCGCCTACGCCGCTGACCGTCGCAACATCGCTGACGACAAGATCGCCGAACGCGCCGGCAAGATCGACCTCAACAACTGCTCGGTGCGTCGCTTCCAGGACTTCCCGGGCATGTACCCGACCCTCGCCGGCAAGATCGTGCTGGGCGGCCCTTACAACAGCGTTGATGACGTCCTCAAACTCGATCTGACCGAGCGCCAGAAGGAGCTCTTCCAGAAATACAAGGACAACTTCACTGTCACCGCCCCTGAAGTGGCACTCAACGAAGGTTTTGATCGCATCAATGACGGTCAGTACCGCTGAGCCCTAAGCTCACGCCACATTGCCGGCCGCCGGTGCACACCGGCGGCTTTTTTGATGGCAGCCGAACGGACCACACGCACTGAGCCCGTCTGGGATGTGGTGGTCGTCGGCTGCGGAGCAGCCGGTCTGATGACTTGCCTCGAGCTGCCGACCGACCTGCGGGTGCTACTGCTCAGCAAGGACAGCTCGCCACGTTCAGCCAGCCGTTGGGCCCAAGGGGGCATCGCTGCAGTCACCCGGCCCGAAGACAGCCTGGCCAGCCACATCACCGACACGCTGCAGGCGGGTTCAGGTCTCTGTGATCAAGAGGCCGTGGCGGTGCTTGTGGAGGAGGCTCCCAGCTGTGTGCAACGGCTGCTGGACCTGGGCATGGCCTTTGACCGCGACGACGGGGCCCTGAGCACCACCCTTGAAGCCGCCCACAGCCACCGCCGTGTCTTGCACGCCCAGGACCGCACCGGCGGTGCCCTGGTCGACGCCCTGGAGCGCCAGGTGCAGCAGCGCGCCAACATCTGCCAGCGCAAGGGTGTGATGGCCCTGCAGCTATGGATCGAGGCAGGACGTTGCTGTGGCCTGCAGGTGCTCGAACCCGAAGGAGCCTGCTGGATCCGCAGCAGCGCTGTGGTCCTGGCCAGCGGGGGCGGCGGCCACCTGTTCGCCCACACCACAAACCCAGCCCAGGCGAGCGGTGACGGGCTGGCCATGGCCTACTTAGCAGGCGCCCAGCTGCGGGATCTCGAGTTCGTGCAGTTTCACCCCACCGCGCTGATGCTGCCGGGAGCACCGCATTTCCTGATCTCGGAAGCGGTGCGGGGCGAAGGGGCCAAACTCCACGACAGTGACGGACGCAGCCCGGTGAGCCAACTGGCGGGCGGCGACCTAGCACCACGCGATCAGGTCAGCCGGGCCCTGGCGCGGACCATGGCCGACCAGGGCGTTGATCAGCTCTGGCTGGATCTAAGACCCGTAGGCGAGCGGCGCCTGCAGGAACACTTTCCCACCATTGTGGGTCGCTGCCGCGAACTGGGGCTTGATCCCCTCCATTGCTCGATTCCGGTGGCACCCGCTGCCCACTACTGGATGGGCGGCATTCGCACCGATCTCAACGCCGCCACCTCCGTACCCGGCCTCTACGCCGTCGGCGAAGTGGCCAGCACGGGAGTGCACGGAGCCAACCGCCTAGCCAGCAATTCCCTGATGGAGTGCCTGGTGTTTGCACGGCGGCTGGCCCGAGCACTGCCGCGCAGCCTGGCTGATGGCGCCAACGGCAGCGGCCAGCAGGTCGCGGTCGTCGATCAGGCTCCCAGCAGCGCCATCGCCCCGCCAGAGCTCGATGCACTGCGCACGCAGCTGCGCCAACTGTGCTGGCAGGTGGCGGGGGTTGAGCGCCAAGGATCAGCCCTGCGACAGGGGCTGACCTGGATCCAGCAACAGCGCGCTGAGGTGCAGCACTGGCCCTGGCTGGCGCAGCTGTCCCATCTCGCGCCCGATGATCGCCTGCTGGCCCAGGGCACGGCCCAGACCGAGCTGCGGGCCCAGGTGGATTTCAAGCATCGGCTGATCCTGGCGGAGCTGCTGGTCGAAGCCTGCCTGTTTCGCAGCGAAAGCCGCGGCGGCCACTACCGCACCGATGCACCGGCCTGCCAGCCGTTCTGGCAACGGCACACGCTGCAGCAGCTGGGACGCTCGATCGCAACTGAAGCGATTGGCTGAACCCGGCTGAGCCTGCAATCAGCTGCCAGATCCGCCTGGCTCAGCTGGGGTGACCAGGGTGTTGATCCCGACGAGATCAGCCAGCTTCTGCAGAGGTTTGACGCCGGAATCGAGCTTGCCGTTGATCTCCCAGGTCGGATACCCATCAATCTTCTTGCTCTGGCAGAGCTCCACCTGACTGTTCTGCCCGTCAGGTGCACACTCAACGATCTTGAGCCTGGCGGTGGCCTCCTTGCCGAACAGCTCCTTTTGCTCGTGGCAGTGGGGGCACCAATAGGCGGTGTACATGACCGCCCCTGCAGCCCTGAGTTTGTCGGCCAGGGCGATGGTGCTGGGGTTGCTGACGTTGGTCACCGGGATCGGCGTGCCTTTGCTGCTCAGGGCCGCGGGGCGGTGCACCACCGAGGCCCAACCCAGACCGATCAGGCCAACCACCAAGGCCACCAGAATGCCCCGGAACACCAGCTGTCCTCGATCGGGCCAGTCTCCCTGCAACAGGCTGAGCACAAACAGGGCCAGGCTGAGGCTGGCCGAGAGAATGCAGAAGGGGCAGCAATCGCGAATGGCAAACACCATCACCCCAACCAGCACCAGGCTGAACACCGCCATGGCCGTGCTGAGCACAAACGCCCCCCAGCGGCTCGGGGCCTGGAGCGCCGGGCTCTGACTGACCAGCGGCACGAGGGCCAGCAGCAGCATGGCGCCGTAGGCCAGCGCTCCAAAGAGCGCCAGAGGCTGGCCCAGAATGCTGCCCCAAGCGCTGGAGAGCACCTTGTCGCAGCCGTTGCAGCCAAAGAAGCCCTGACTGCTGCAGGCCAGCGTGCCCAGCACACCCCATTTGTTGAGCGTGATCGAACCGGTGTCGATCAGGCCGATGGTGGCCAGCACGGCCATCACCACACGCACCCAGCGGCGCCCGCTTTCCGGCCGGCGCCGCTGGGCACTGAGGCGCTCGCTAAGGCGACTGGAGGTCACGTGTGATCAGAGCGTTTGGGGTTGATTGTGCCAGCGGCGGGCGGCCTGGCCACTGCCACATAGGGTGGACGCAACGGTCCACCCTCCATGTCAAAGCCAACCGTGGCCTTTGCCCATCTGGGCTGCGAAAAGAACAGGGTGGACACCGAACACATGCTGGGCCTGCTGGCCCAAGCGGGCTATGGCGTCAGCGCCGACGAAAGCGACGCCGCCGTGGTGGTGGTCAACACCTGCAGCTTCATCCAGGACGCCCGCGAAGAGTCGGTGCGCACCCTGGTGGAACTGGCAGAACAGGGCAAGGAACTGATCATCGCCGGCTGCTTGGCCCAGCACTTTCAAGAGGAGCTGCTCGACAGCCTGCCCGAAGCCAAAGCGATCGTCGGCACGGGCGACTACCAGCACATCGTCTCGGTGCTCGAGCGTGTCGAGGCCGGCGAGCGGGTCAACCAGGTGAGCGCCAACCCCACCTTCGTGGGCGATGAGCACCTGCCCCGCTACC
>CAYFMB010000042.1:0-10903 GCA_964344095.1 uncultured Klebsiella sp. | reverse complement strand
TCGGCCTTGAGCACCTGACCGCACCAGTAGCCCAGCTGCAGCGCCAACGCCGGGGTGACCTGATCACCGACGCGGCCGCGCACCCCATCGGTGCCAAATCCGGCAAAGGCCTCACCCAGAGGCGCTCCGATCGGATGGGCCACGCCGGTGCTCATCGATGGTGCTTGCAAGATGCCGCAGGCTAAGCCGAGCGGCGAGGCCACCAGAGCCAAAACAACAGCTCGAGTAGGGCCCAAACCAGCAGCGCTCCCACCAGCCACCCCGGCATTAAGCGCAGAGGCAGCAGAGGCCGCAGCACCATCACCAGCCCCGCCGCCGCCCACACGCGCAGCGCTCGCTGGCGTTGCTGCCAGCCCGGCAAGCTGGTGAGCGCCGGAGGTAGGACCAGGCGAGGCTTCTGCTCGAGCAAGCGCTGCAACAACGCCATGGCCGCGGCGGTCTCAATGCGGGGAAGACATCCCCAGAATGCCTGGCGAGTTGCCGTGTTCAAGCCGTTGCGGTTGCTGCCCCTGCTGGCGAGCACGAGCCTGGGTGCTCTGGCCCTGCTGATGGCCGGCCGCTCCTTGCTGTTGTGGCTGCCCCGGCCAACGCCGGACACGCCCACTGCACTGCTGACCTTGCAACAGCACAGTGCACTCAACCCGGAGCGACGCCGTGAAGCGGCCCTGCTGCGAGCCAGTGCGGCAAGCGCCAACCCGGCAGAGCGCACGCGCCTGCTGGCTGGTCAAGGCTGGGGCACCTCGCCGCTGGCCGCCGTCGTGCTCAAGCAGCAGGCGCTCGATGCCAAAGCCCTGGGTGCCACGCGGCGGTCCGACAGCCTCTGGCGCCTTCTGCTGCGACGTGCGCCTGCCGAACCGGCCAGCGCCGATGGGCTCTATGCCCTGGGTCAACGCCAGCCGGCGCTGCGCAGCGACCTGCTGCGCCGCTGGCCCGCCCATCCGGCGGCACTAGCGGCAGCCAGCGAGCGGCAGGATCTGGTGGGTGCGCTGCACCTGGCCCGCTGGGGTCCCCGCTGGAACGGCGGTCAAACACAACTCGAGGCTGCCTGCCGTCGCAACGGCCTCACCACCTCCCAGCGGCAGCAGCTGGCCCAGGGTCTGGCCGCCCTCGGTGCAGACCAGATCGCCCTGCGCTGCCTAGCGGGAGCGCAACCCCTGCCGGCGACGACGCTGCTGTTGGCCAACGCCGGCTTGCAAGGTGATGCGCAGGCCCAGCGCAGCGCCATCGACCAGCTGGTCGCCCTGATCAAAGCGGCCCCGGACCATCGCGACGCCGCCGCCGCCGTCACCCTGCTGAGCGAGCAGGAAACCGACGCGGCCGATGCAGCCCTGAACCAGCTGCCGCAGCGCTGGCAAGCCACCGCTGCGCTGCAAATCCACAGGGCCCAGCGCCAGAGCGGCATCGCCGCGACCCTGGCGGCGCTGCAGCGCTGGCCGCAGGATCCGGCCAGCTGGGAGCTGCAATGGCAGCAGGCGCGCAAGGCTGCCCTGGCGGGACGATGGGACCAGGCCCATGCCGTGCTGAGCGCTGGCGGCGGCGCCCTGGAGGCGGCCATGCCGGTGGCCCTGGCCGCCCGCCGTAGCTTCTGGCTGGGGCTGGCCGACTGGCAACGCGGCCGCAAGAGCAACGCTCGCCAGCGTTGGCGCCAGCTGCTGGCGACCTATCCCGGCGGTTACTACGGCTGGCGGGCGGCCAGCCGCCTGGGCCTGGACCACAGCGACGACGGAGGAGCCACCATGGCTAGCCGCTGGAACCCGCTGCAGAGCGGCATCCCACGGGTCGATCTGCTGTGGCGCCTCGGGCAGCCGCTCGAGGCCTGGGAAGCCTGGCGCACCGCCACGGGCGGCCTCAGCCCTGACAGCAGCGCCGCGCTGCAAGCCGAAGGGCGCCTGCGCGAGGCCATTGGTGATGGCTGGACAGGGCAGGGGCTGCAGGAGCGGGCCGCTCTGCGGGTGCTGCCGCAACAATGCCAGTTGCAGGCACTGATCGAAACCGAGCGCTATCGACCGCGGCAGCGCGATGCCCTCAACGCTGCGGCCCGCAGCGAATCCGTGCCCCTGAGCCTGCTGCTGGGTGTCGCCAAGCAGGAATCTCGATTCCAGGCCGACGCTCGCTCGGTGGTCGGCGCCACGGGTCTGCTGCAATTGATGCCCGACACTGCGGCCGAACTGGCCGGCCGCGCCCTGTCTGCCGCCGAGCTGGCACAACCGCAGCGCAACGCCCAGCTGGGCGGCCGTTACCTGCACCAACTGCTGGCGCGCTGGAAGGGCAACCCGATACTGGCCGTCGCCAGCTACAACGCCGGCCCGAATGCGGTGGCCGGCTGGCTGCACCGAGCCAACAGCATTCCCGAGGTGTGGGTCGAGGCAATCCCATACCCCGAAACGCGGCACTATGTCAAAACAGTGCTGGGCAACCGCTGGAGTTTTGCCGCCCCGCGACGGCCCCGCTGCCGCTGAGCCCTGGGAGCTTCAGACGGCCACCACGGTGGCCAGATGACGCCCCACGGCCGCCCCGACCAGCACCAGCAGACTGAGACCAACGGCCGTCACCACCGGCATCGGCATGATCCGCACCCGCGCCAGATCCAGACGGGCCAACAGCACGGCTGAAGCCAGAATCAGCACATTGGACAAGACGTTCAGGTGCAGCAGGTAGAGACCTCCGACCGTGACGATCAACAGGGTGATGACCAGGCTGACCACGCGTGAGGCCGCCATCAGGTTCGACACCCGTTGCAACAACAGTTCAGGCATGGTGCAGATGAACACCACAAGCACCGCGTGCAGGCAATCGACCGACCAAAACAGAACGGAACCGGAACGTCCCTCCTGAGGCATGTGACCGTGCTCGAGGCTCCAATGCAAGCCCAGGTACATCGCGACGCCGAACAGCACCAGTAGCAGCGGTGCCCGCAGCGGTAGCAACACAAGCTCGGCAAACTGCCGCAGGGCGGCTACTGGGGAACGCCGACTCATGGTTTGGGGGAGAGGTCTCGACTGCGCATGGGCAGAGCGTCGGGCTGATCAGCTTGCACCAGGCCAAGGGAGATGGCCTCAAATGGGCAGCTGGGGATGCATTGCTCACACACCAGACAGCGTTGCGCGTGAAACTGCAACTGCCAAGACGGCGCTGTAAGAGCCAGCGCACCGCTGGGACAAACGCTCGAGCAGAGACCGCAATCGACACAACGTTCTGCATCAATGCGGATCTGACCGGGGGCACGATCCAGACGCAGCCCGAGCCGTTCGAGCCAGGCCTCGGCCGCATCGAGCTCGTCGATGTCACCCGAAAGCTCGACCACCATGGTGCCGCTCTGATTCGGCGCCACCTGGGCCCGCAAAATTTTGGCCGCCACATCGAAATCGACCGCCAGGCGGTAGGTGATGGGCTGATGCACCGCCTCGCGCGGAACGTGCAGCGTCAGACGGCGCTTCATGGCAGGGTGCGGCGCACGCTGTCCTGGTTCGACCGTAGCAAGCATCGGCCTGCCAAAGTGCAGTCCTGCGAAGTCCTGCAACCGTCAGCGAGGCCATGACTGAGACCCTGGGACGCCGCGAACGGGCCTTGCTGGGTGCCATCGCTGCCGCGCTGTTGGTGGCTTTGATTTGGCTGCGGGGCGGCCTGCACCCAGAAGCACCACTGGAGCAGCTGGCCCGACGCTCACTGGACCTGCCAGTGGCCCTGAGCGATGGCAAACCAACCATCGTCGAGTTCTACGCCGACTGGTGCGAGGCCTGCCGTGCCATGGCGCCGGCAATGGCGCATCTGGAGGCACAGCGCCACGCTGATCTCGACGTCGTGCTGCTCAACGTCGACAACCCGCGATGGCAAGGCGAACTGGAGCGCTACGCGGTGAATGGCATTCCCCAGCTGGAGCTGTTTGACGGCAGCGGCAGCGACATCGGCCGAGCGATCGGCGCACGCAGCGCTTCCGACCTGCAAGCGCTCAGCACGGCATTGCTCGAGGGCACCGGGCTGCCCGAGTTGGGTGGCGTCGGCACAGTGAGCCGACTCGATACGAGCAGCAGCATGACGGCGGCAATCAACCCTGCGACCATGGCAACACCCCGCTCCCACGGCTGATGGATCCCCGCTTCCGGGTCGAGCTGATCGCCGCAACTCCGAATCCCCAGCAGTGCGTCTATGCGGGGATGCATCAGGATTACAGCGAAGGGTTTGTCGCAGCCGCCCGTGCCGATTGGCCTGACGAAACCCGGGCCGGCGAGATCTGCGTCAAACGCCTGCTCGCCGGCGAACGCGGCCATTACGGTCCCCTCGAACATGCCCAGATCGTGCTGAATGTGGGCTGGTTTCCCCATTCAGTGATGCAGCAGGCCCGCACCCACCGCGTTGGCGTGAGTTTCGATGTGCAGTCGATGCGCTACACGGGTGAGCGCATTTGCCGGGCCGCCAATGGCGAGGTGGAGCTCGAAGAGGTCTTCTATCTACGTCCACTCGGCGACTACAGCGATCGCCAGGGCAAGAAATACCGTTATGACGCCGAGCAGCGCGGCAAGGACCTTGAGCTCTGCCGTACGGCAGCCGAGCGCTACCGCGACCTGCTCGCCGCCGGATACGCCGAAGAACACGCCCGCGGCATCCTGCCGTTCGACTACCGCCAGCACTTCGTGGTGAGCTTTTCACTGCGCGCTTTCCTGCATTTCATGGATCTGCGCGCCAAGCTCGATGCCCAGGAGGAGATCCGCGCCCTGTGCGATCTGATGTGGCCACACATGGTCAGCTGGGCCCCCGAGATCGCCGCCTGGTACGAAAAGAGCCGTCTGCACAAAGCCAGGCTCGCCCCGTAGCCAGCGGCGGGTGATTAAACGCGTGCCAGGGTGACCCGCTCAGGCTGGTGCTGGTATTTGCCGGCGCGATCGTGATAAGTGGTCTCGCAGGGATCCCCCTCAAAGAACAGCAGCTGACAGATCCCCTCATTGGCATAAATGCGGCAGTCAGCACCTGAGGAGTTGCTGAATTCCAAGGTCAGGTGACCCTCCCAGCTGGCTTCGGCAGGAGTGGTGTTGACGATGATGCCAAGCCGCGCATAGGTGCTCTTGCCCAAGCAGATCACCGTGATATTGGGGGGCACTCGCATGCGCTCGAGCGCCACGCCAAGGCCGTAGGAATGAGCCGGCAGGATGAAATAACTGCCGTCTGCATCCTCATGCAGGGGCGCCGGCTCGAGGTTGGCGGGATTGAACCGCTTCGGGTTCATCACCGTGCCCGGCACGTGCCGAAAAATCAGGAATTCCTTAGCTGACAGCCTCAGGTCGTAGCCGTAGGACGAACAACCGAAGCTGAGCACCGGCTCGGCCTGGTTCGCAGGGTCGAGGTGGCGAACCAGAGTCGGCTGGAACGGCTCGAGCATGCCCGAGGCGGCCATCTCATTGATCCAGCGGTCGTTCTTGAGCATTCAGAGGCCTCGGCGCAGCTGCGTGACCTGATCCGCCATGGCCATCAAAGGATCAGGGATCGATGGCCCCGTGAGAATGACATCCATCTGGGCGGGGCGTCGTTCCAGGGCCTGCACAACGTCGTCGAGATCGAGATAGCCGTAACTCACGGCCAGACCCAGCTCGTCGAAGACCATGAGATCGGCGGCAGCACCGAGCATCTGGGCGCGGCAATGGTCCCACAGCTCAGCGATGGCCGCGGCAACGACCTGCTGCTCGGAGCCCAGAGCCTCGGGCGGACCATCGACGCAGCGACCCATTGCGGGCCTGAGCCACTGCAGACGGCCGCAGAGGGTGGGAGCACGCTCTGCTCCCTGGTCAACACCGCCTTTGAGGAACTGACTGATCAACACGCGGCTGCCCAGACCGGCGGTGCGCAGGGCCTGACTCAGAACGCTGGCGACGCTGCCGCGGAACGGCGCGGTGTGCACCTGCAGCAAGCCCTCGGGCTGGGCAACCAGCCGCAGTCGCGGCAAGGGGTGAACCGGCCGGTGCGGAGCGCGGGGGTGGCTGAGGCTGGCGGTCATCGGCATCCCCCGGCAGCGGCCATGAGCGAGATCCTGAATGTAGCGGGCTTCGCCACGGATACAAGCTGCGCACACCACCTGTAGTGGCGTACACATGAACCAGCCGGGCCTGGGAATCCATTTCGTGTGATTTGCTACATGAATCCAGGAACTCGCTCCGTAGCTTCCGAGGACCTGTTACGCCCCGATGGTCGGCGCCACGCGCGGGTTCAGCCGCTATCCCAGCCCTCCTTCATCGGGCACACCCAGCGCGACGGCAGGCCTCAACGCGAGCGCCCAGCCGGCGCTCACCCTGCTCGAAGTGATCCGCTCCTTGGGTGGCAGCAGCGTTGAAACGATCGAGCGGGGCAAGACCATTTTTTTCCCCGGTGATCCTGCTGAGCGCGTCTACCTCATTCGCCGCGGGGCGGTTCGGCTCTCACGGGTCTACGAATCCGGGGAGGAAATCACGGTGGCCCTGCTGCGGGAAAACAGCTTGTTCGGGGTGTTGTCGCTGCTCACTGGCCAGCGCTCCGACCGCTTCTATCACTCGATTGCGTTCACCCGCGTTGAAATGGTCAGCGCTCCCGCCGCCTCGGTGCGCAAGGCGATCGAGGAGGACGCCAGCGTCGGACTGCTTCTGCTGCAAGGGCTCTCCTCGCGCATCCTGCAGACCGAAACGATGATCGAGACCCTCACCCACCGCGACATGTCCTCGCGTCTGGTGAGCTTTTTGTTGGTGCTGTGCCGCGATTTCGGCGTGCCCGGCAACACCGGCATCACCATCGATCTGCGCCTGTCGCACCAGGCGATTGCCGAGGCAATCGGTTCAACCCGGGTGACGATCACCCGTCTGCTGGGGGATCTGCGCCAGGAAGGGCTGCTCCAGATCGACCGCAAGAAGATCACGGTGTTTGACCCGATCGCCCTGGCCAAGCGCTTCAGCTGAGCACCACGTCAGCTCAAACACCTGCACAACCTGCCCAGCGCTGGGATACTGAGGCCTCTTGCAGGCTGATCAGGGCGTGTCAGGCTGGTTGCTGATCGTGGCTTTGCTGCTGCTTGGGGGAGTGCTCTCCACCCTCGGCGATCGCCTCGGCAGTCGGGTCGGCAAGGCCCGCCTCAGCCTTCTGGGCATGCGACCGCGGCGCACGGCGGTGTTGATCACCGTGCTGACTGGCAGCTTGATCAGCGCCATGTCGCTGGGGCTGATGCTGCTGGTCAGCGAGCGTCTGCGGGTCGGCCTGTTTCAACTCGATCAACTGCAGGCTCGCCTGGCTGCCAGCCGTCAGGCGCTCGCCCGCAGCAGCACCGAACTGGCCACCCTGGAACGCGAGCGCAATCAGGCCCGCCAGCGCGCCCATCAGCTGCGCCGTGAGCTGGCGCCACTGCTGGCCCAGCGCAAACGACTGGAACAAGAGCGCGCCGCCCTCAGTCGCGATGTCGAGCAGCGCGATGCCGAAATTCGCCGCAACGAAAAAGAGCTCGGCCGCGTGCGGCAGCAGATTGTCCAGCGCTCCAAGGAGCTCAAGGGTCTGGAATCGAATCTGATCGCCCTGCGCCGCGGTGATGTGGTGATCAGCAGCGGCCAGCCCCTGGCCACCGCCAAGGTGCACCTGGAGCGTCCCGAGCAGGCCGCCGATGCGATTACAGCGTTGTTGCAGCAGGCCAACCGAGCGGCCTTTAGCCGCGTTCTACCCGGCGAACCGCCCAACCGCCAGATCCTGCTGGTGCCCCGCAGCGACATCAGCAAACTGGAGACCCTGCTCAAACAACCGGGAAGCTGGGTGGTGAGCATCCTGTCGGCGGCCAATGTGCTGCGTGGCGAGCGGCAGGTGCTCGGCTTCCCCGATCTGAGGCCCAACCGCTTGGTGGTCAAGCAGGGAGAGGTGCTGGCCAGCACAACGATCGAGGGGGATCTGCGCGACCCCAACCAGGTGGCACGGCGGCTCAACCTGCTGTTGGCTGCTGCCTATGCCCGGGCCCAGCGTCAGGGCAGCCTGGTCGATGGCCTTCAGTTCGATGTCGCCAAGGTCAACCAACTGGTCCAGGCCCTCAGCGATCGCCCAGGCGGGCAGGTGGCACAACTAGAGGCGGTGGCGCTCAACCAGGCCGATACCCCCGATCCGATTGCGGTCGAACTGCGCTGGATCAATCCCCAGACCCCGACGGTGCCAAGCAGGCGCTACTAGGCCATGAAGCCAGACGGTGCTGTAGCGGCCATCGATCCAGGCCGCAACAAATGCGGCCTGGTCTGCAGCGACCCGGGCCAACAACAGCTCGCGCTGGCCTGCATTGTCAGTCCTGAGGCCTGCCTCGACAGGCTCAGGATGTGGCAAGCAAAAGGAACTGTCAGCACTGTGGTGCTGGGCGATGGCACCAGCAGCAGGCATTGGCAGCGCCAGCTTGAGCAGCTGGGCCTGCCGGTCGTGCTGGTCGATGAATGGGGAACCACCCTGGCTGCCCGGGCGCTCTACTGGGAGCTGTGGCCCCCCCGAGGCTGGCGCCGCCTGCTGCCCAGCGGGCTTCGGCTACCCCCGCGCGACCTTGACGATCTAGCCGCCCAGATCCTCCTCGAACGCTGGCTCAAGCACAAGCTGCCACGGGGCCCCGGCACCCTTGGCCCCTGAGTCAGAAGCGGGCGCGAACGGTAAAGGCATAGTCACCCCCGGGCTCAAGCTGGTAGTCGGCCTTGAGCAGAAAGCGCAGCAATGCATCCTGAATGAGGGCACGCCCAAGAGAGGGCTCCACATCGAGGGTGCCGCGATCAAAAGCCCAGCGGAACGTCCAGTGAAAACCTCCAGCGCTGACCTCACCCTCGAGCAGGCGCTGGCTGAAGCTCTGATGCAAGACCCTGAGTTGGGCCGTGGTGGCGGGCAGACGACTCATCGCAGCGGCCCCGTCGTGTCCTGCGGGGCAAAGGCATTGATGCGATTGGCCGCGCGCACCATCCCCTGGCGCTGGATCAGTCCGATACCGGCCTCGACCTCGGCTAGAACCTGATCAAGGAGCGGCTGCTCAGCCGCGCTGAAACGACCGAGAACATGGCCGACGGTGCGCGCCTTGCGCTCGGCCGGGTTGTCGGCAGGGGCACCAATACCGATGCGCAAACGGGCAAACTCTTGGGTGCCGAGATGGCTGATCGTCGAGCGCAAGCCGTTGTGGCCGCCGGCGCTGCCGGCCTGACGCAGGCGCAGCTTGCCCAGGGGCAGGTCCATATCGTCAACGACGACCAGCAGCTCGCTGGGCAGAAGGCCGAACCAGTCGAGCGCAGCGCGGATCGAACGGCCGCTGTCATTCATGTAGGTCTGCGGCATCAACAGGCGCAGGCGCTGCTCACCGCTGCCGAGTTCAGCCAACAGGCCATGCAGCCGTGATTGGTTTCGAAAGCCGGATCCGGCCGCGCCAGCAAGACGCTCAAGCGCCATGAAGCCAACGTTATGGCGGGTGTCCTGATATCGAGATCCAGGATTACCAAGACCAACAACCAGTCGCAGGCTGGCAGGTGCGGCACTCGCAGCTGGTTGGGCCACAGCGACAGGCAGGACGTCAGCTCGTCGGAGAACCGGCAGAGGTGTCGGCCTCGACCGCAGGGTGGTCTGTTGAAGTGAGCTCTGCCGGTTCAGGCACCACGGTTTCCGCCGGTGCCATGGCAGAGCGAAACTCCTTTTCGAAGTCCTGGGATGCGCTCTGAAAACCTTTCAGGGTGCGGCCCAGGGTCTTGCCAAGCTCGGGCAGGCGCTTGGGACCGAACACCAACAGGCCGATGGCGGCAATGACGGCCATCTCTGGCAGTCCGATCCCAAAAACGTTCATGGCTCGCTCCTGCGCGAACGGATCAGCCGATGCCGTTCCAATTGACGTTGATGCCTTCCAGCAGCAACGACTTGTTGTAAAGCTGCAGGATCACCAGCAGAAACACCAGAAAGAGGGCCATGAACAGGCCCATAACCGGGGTTGTACCCCAACCGGGCACCACTTTGCCGTATTCGGAATTGAGGGGGCGCAGCAGGTCTCCAAGACGGGTGCGTTGGGCCATGGCAACGGGGGCGCTCTCGGGCTTCAAGGCGATTTGATTACTGTAAGGGCCTCTCCGGCCCAGGCGCGCCCAGCTGTCGAGAGTTGTGATGGAAGCATTTGCAACCCATGGATCCCAGCTCCTCCAGTTCACCGGCCCTGTCTGTGGCGATCGCCGTTCTGGTGGTGCTGCTGGGGCTCACCGGTTTCGGCGTCTACACGGCCTTCGGCCCGCCCTCAAAGCAGCTCAGCGATCCCTTTGACGACCACGACGACTGACCACGGCGTGAGCCTGGACCTCAAGGGCGACTGATGCGCCAGAAGCCGCAGCTCCAGGGTCGCAGTTGGTCGTGCTGAGCGGAGTCCACCCCTAGCGGTTGATCGAGGCCATCGAGGCGCTCGCCCAACTGCCAGCCATCGCCGAGTTGCAGCCGCTGGCGCTGGGCCGAAAGGTTCTGCACGGCCATGAGGGCACCGCCGCTGTCAGGGCTGGGGCGCAAGCTCAGCAGCTGCAGCGCAGGACCCAGCGACGGCAATGCGCAGAGGGACCCAGGGCCCAGCGGCCAGGGCCTGCACCAGAGCGGCTCGCGAAAACGGGCCGCCTGCTGCGGCAACGCCGCGGCCGCCCAGCCCCTGGCGCAGGGCATGAGCGCCAGGCGGTGGCGCTGCAGGCCGTTGTCGGCGCCGGGATCGGGCCAGGCGGGCCCGCGCAGCAACGACACCCCCAGGGTCTCAGGCCCGGTCGAAACGCCCTGGGGCCCATCGAGCAGGACGCCGAGGCCTCCACCCGGTGCCGCTGCTTCGGCCGCCATCCAGCTGATCGCGGCCACCTCCCAGCGCGCCTGCTCGCGGGCGGTGACCGCCTGAGCCGGTCGCTCCAGCACTCCCCCGCTGGTATCGGCGGCCCAGCGCTGGGCCGCC
>CAYFMB010000041.1:0-10950 GCA_964344095.1 uncultured Klebsiella sp. | reverse complement strand
AGATCGTGGCGGTGAGCACCCCCACCAATGCCAAGGGCCTGATGAAGGCCGCCATTCGCGACAACAATCCTGTGCTCTTCTTTGAGCACGTGCTGCTCTACAACCTCAGCGAAGACATTCCTGCGGGCGACTACATCTGCGCCCTCGACAAAGCTGAGGTGGTGCGCGAAGGCGCTGATGTGACCATTCTCACCTACTCGCGCATGCGTCACCACTGCCTCAAGGCAGTGAAGCAGCTCGAAGCAGAAGGCATCGATGTGGAGTTGATCGATCTGATCAGTCTCAAGCCCTTTGACATGGAGACGATTCGCGCTTCGATCCGCAAAACCCACAAGGTGATCGTGGTCGAAGAGTGCATGAAGACTGGAGGCATCGGCGCCGAGCTGATCGCCCTGATCACCGAGCAGTGCTTTGACGATCTCGACGCTCGCCCACTGCGCCTGTCCTCCCAGGACATTCCCACGCCATACAACGGTGCCCTTGAGAACCTCACGATCATTCAGCCTCATCAGATCGTCGATGCGGCGCGGGCCCTCAAGGCCGGCCAGATCTGAGCTGAGCTGAAACTGCGGAGATCGATGCGCTGATGGCCCGTCAACAGGGATGGATTGCCTTGATCCTGGCTCTGGCGATCGCCGCCGGTGCCCTGCTGGTCTCGTTTCCGTTGCAGCTTGGCCTCGACCTGCGCGGCGGCAGTCAGCTGATGCTGCAGGTCATGCCTGCTGGAGCGGTGAAAACCGTTGAAAGCGAACAGCTCGAAGCGGTCAAAGAGGTGCTTGAGCGACGCATCAATGGTTTGGGTGTGGCTGAATCCACCTTGCAGACCGTGGGCAACGACCAACTGGTGCTGCAGCTTCCCGGTGAGCAGGACCCCAGCCGCGCTGCCAAAGTCCTCGGTACCACCGCATTGCTCGAGTTCCGGGCCCAGAAGCCCGGCAGCGAGCAGGAGATGCAGGGTCTGCTGCAGCTCAAGCGCCAGGCCACCGCGGTCTTGAATCGCTTGCAGGCCCGTGATGCGGCTGAACAGAGCGACGGCAGCAGTGCCAAAACTCCACCTTCACTGCCAGCCGAGGAGCTGGCCAAGGCGTTGCGCCAGATGGGCGTGACCGTGCCACCTGGCAGTGATGAGGAGACCCAGTTGAAGCTGCTGCTCGATGCGGCCAACACCCGCATCGTCGCCCTCTATGAGCCTGCCCAGCTCAGCGGACGCGACCTCGTCGGCGCTGGGCGTCAACAACAACAGGCCGGCAGCAGCTGGGATGTCACCCTCTCGTTCAACCGTGAGGGCGGTGAGAAGTTTGCGCAGCTGACCCAGTCGATTGCCGGTACCGGCCGCTTGCTGGGCATCGTTCTTGATGGACGCTCCATCAGCGAAGCCACCGTCGGTCCTGAATTCAAGGCTGCTGGCATCAGCGGCGGCGGGGCGACGATCACCGGTCATTTCAGCGCCGATGAAGCGCGCGACCTTGAGGTGCAGCTTCGCGGCGGATCGCTGCCGCTACCCGTCAAGATCATCGAGGTTCGCACTGTTGGTCCTTCCCTGGGTGCCGAAAACATCCGCACCAGCCTCGCTGCTGGCCTGGTGGGTCTGGCCCTGGTCGGACTGTTCATGGTCGTGGTTTATCGCCTGGCCGGCTTTGTGGCGGTGCTCTCCCTGAGCCTCTATTCGCTGTTCAACCTGGCTGTTTACGCCCTGATCCCCGTCACCCTGAGCCTGCCTGGAATCGCTGGCTTCATCCTCTCGATCGGCATGGCAGTGGATGCCAACGTGCTCATCTTTGAGCGCGTCAAGGAGGAACTGCGCAGCGGCAACACGCTGATCCGCTCGATCGATACCGGATTCTCTCTGGCCTTCAGTTCGATCATTGATGGCCACGTCACCGGTTTGATCAGCTGTGTCGCCCTGTTTGCCCTTGGCACCGGTCTGGTCAAAGGATTTGCCGTGACCCTGGCCATTGGTCTGCTGCTCAGCCTGTTCACCGCCCTGACCTGCACGCGCAGCATTCTCCGGTTGCTGATGGGCTACCCGGGCTTGCGCCGGCCTGCCTATTTCATTGCCTTGAAACAGCTGCCCAGCAGCGCTTCCTGATGAGCACAACCCCCATGCCACAGGTCCGTTTTCGCATTAGTCGCTATCGCGCCATGGCCTGGTGGGGCTCAGGGCTGGCCTGCCTCTTGAGTGTGGTGGGCATGGTGTTGTGCTGGCTGAACCCGTCGATCGGCCTGCCGCTCAAACCCGGCCTTGATTTCACAGGTGGCACCCAGATCCAGTTGGAGCGGGCCTGTGGCAGCGATTGCAGCACCCTCACGCCGAACCAGATTCGCCAGCAATTGGTCACCCTGCGGCTGCCTGATGACGCTGGTCAACAAGCACCTAACCTTGAAGCCGCTCAGGTGCAGGTTCTCGATCAGGGACGTTCGGTGCTGTTGCGGTTGCCCGAGCTCTCGCCCGACCAGGCCAATCAGCTGAGCCAGGGTCTGGCATCCCAACTGGGACCTCTCAACCCCGCAGGAACATCGGTCAACACCATTGGCCCCACTCTGGGCGATCAGTTGCTTCGGGGCAGTGTGATCTCGCTGCTGGTCAGCTTCGCCGCGATTGCCGTTTACATCACCATTCGCTACGACCGTGTCTATGCGGGTTTGGCGCTGCTGTGTTTGGCCCATGACGTGCTGATCACCTGCGGTGTGTTTGCCTGGCTTGGTCTGCTGCGTGGCATCGAGGTCGATTCCCTGTTTGCCGTGTCTCTGATTACCGTGGCTGGCTATTCAGTGACGGACACGGTTGTCGTCTTCGATCGCATTCGCGAACAGGCCACCGCCCTGCGGGAGCTGCCGTTGCCTGAGCAGGTTGATGTGGCTGTCGATGCAACCCTGACGCGTTCGCTTTACACCTCGCTGACCACGTTGCTTCCCCTGATTGCCCTGATTTTCTTTGGCGGAAGCACCCTCTTCTGGTTTGCCATTGCGCTGACGGTTGGTATTGCGGTCGGCAGCTGGTCCAGCATCGGTATTGCGCCAACCCTGTTGCCCGTGTTCTCGCGCCGTTAGTTGCCCGTGTTGCGTTCAGGAACGAGGCCAGCTGGTGTTGTCATCGTGCTTGCCCTGCTGGCCCTGTGGGATCTGCGCATCGAGCTGCACTTGCTGATTCAACATTTCACCTTCACAGCGTTGGTCCAGGCGATCTGGTCTCACCCGTTGGCCGTTGTCGTCTTGGTGTTGCTGCCTGGTCTGCAACGCCAGCTTCAGCGGTGATGGACGCTTCTCGGCGATCAGCACCGTGCTGGCAACATGAGTTTGTGATCAGGTCTGCACTGGCTGAATTAGGTCCAGCGGTCCATCACATCGCGAACCACCAGCTGCTGACAAATCACTTGAAGCACCACCACAAGCGGCAGCGCCAGCAGCAGGCCGGGTAGCCCCAGCAACGCGCCCAGACACAGCTGGGACATCAACGCCACAGTCGGCAGCAGGTTCACGGTCTGGCTCAGCAACAGCGGTGTGATCAAAAACGCTTCGATGTTCTGCAAGGCGAGGCGCAGCACCAGAACTTGCAACACGGCTGCTGGAGAGACGATCAGCGCCAGGCTCAGGGGCAGCAGGGTGGCGGCGCTGGGGCCAATGGTGGGCACAAAGGTGAGCAGACCGCACACCAATGCGCTCAGCAGCGCCAGGGGGATATGCAAGAGGGCTAGGCCAGCCCAGGTGAGCAGAAAGACACTCATGGCTGAGATGGTCATGCCGGCCAGCCAACCGCCCAGTGCCGCCCGGCAACGGCCCAGCAACGATTGCATCTGCGGCCGGTAGAAGCTGGGTGTGATCGCCAGAACCAGACGCTGGTGGGAGCGGGGATCGAGGGCCAGCAGCACGGCCAGCAGCAACATCAGCACCAATTGGATGGTGGTGTTGGCCGCCCCACCGGCAAAACCCAGAACCTGGGTGCCGATCGGTTGCAACCGCTGCCACAGGGAGGCATCACTGAGGCTGCGCTCGAGGTTGGGCAACCAGCTGAGCCGTGGCCCAAGGGTGTCGATGCGGTCGATCAACTGGGGTAACAGAACGCCCAGTTGTCGCACCTGATCCACCAGTTCAGGCAACAAGAGATGGGCCAGTTCCCAACCCAACAGCAGGGTGCTCACCAGCACCAACACCAGAGCGCTGGGGCGGTTGAGCGGCAGGACCCGCCTCAGCAGGCTGATCGGTACATCGAGGGCCACGGCCAGCACCACTGCCCCAAAGAGAACCAGCAACACCCAGCGCAATTCCCAGGCGAGCAGCGCCAGCACGATCAGGGCTAGCGCCCCCAACATGGTGCGGGCGTTCATGGGGTGCGTGTTGGTCGTTTCCAGGGATCGAGGATGTCGTCGATCACGATGTCGCGCACGAGCACCTGAACGCAAACCGCTAGCGGCAGGGCCAGCAGAAGCCCAAGCGGACCAAACAGAACCGTGAACAGCAACTGGGCCGTCAGGGTGAGGCCTGGCAGCAGCCGCAGTTGGTGATGCATCACCGAAGGGGTGATCACGTAGCTCTCGAGGTTCTGCACGCCGATGTACAGCAACAGCACCGCAAGCGACTTCCAGGGGCTGTCGAGCAACGCCACCGAGATCGGGAAAATGGTGCTCAGGGTGGGCCCCACATTGGGGATCACGTTCAGCAGACCTGCCAGCACAGCATTGGCAGCCACCAGCTTGACCCCCAGGAGCGACAGGCCAATGGCCGCCATGGTGCCCACGCAGAGGGAGCTGATGGCAACGCCAACAATCCAGGCGCTGAGGGCATTGCCGCAGCGAATCAGCACCTGGCGTGCCCTGCGCCGGTAAAACGACGGCACCAGCAACACCACCACTTCGCGGTAGGCCACCGGCTGGGCCGCGATCATGAGCGCTACGGCCAGGACAAACAGGGTTTGAAGGAGCCCACTGCCCAGGTTCCCCGCTAGACCCAGCAGGCGACCGGCACCGCTGCCAAGGCCTTCAGGGTTGGCCTGAAGGCTGCCTTTCAACCAGCTGAGGGCGCCGTCTTGTCGGCCGTAAAGCATCTCGCTGATGGAAGCCATCGCCCCTTTCAGCAATTGCAGCAGAGTGGCGGCTGCTTCGGGCAGCTTGGCCAGCAACTGGGAGAACTGATCGACGAACGGCGGAATGACCACCGTGGCGACGATGCCCAGGAGCAGGGCCACCAGCGCCAGGCTGATCATCAGCGCCACGGGGCGCGCACAGCCGAGGCGCCGCCGTATCCAACCCACGAGCGTGCACAGCGCTACCGCCAGCACAACGGCAGCAAACAGGTGGATCAGGCTCTCACGCAAACTCCAGAGCAGCAGCAGTGCTGACGCAAGGGCGATGAGACCGAGCCACTGACCGAATTTCAAGCCCCCTTCTCCGTTCAACGCGTCCTTCAATCTGCGTTGTCGCCGTCGGCGGCGTCGGACTGACTGCCCTGGAAGCCCAGGTCGTGGCTGTCGGCATAACGCTGGGCAAAGCGCATGAAGCGCTCAAAGTCCTCGTTGTTCTTCCAGGTGTAAGTGCACTCGAGTGCGCTGGCCTTGCCGTTGACGAAGCGCGCTTTCACCTCGCGGGTGACCAGGGTTCCTTCTTCGTCAATCATGAACATGCCTGTGATGTCGCCCATGGTTTCGGGAGCGAGGGCATTGGGGTCCTCGAACACGAACAGGGCCTGGCCGGTGCGGCCATCGCGCGAGCGGGTCAGGCGGATGTCGGGAACGACAGGTTCATCGACGCCCCTGAAGAACTGGATGGCGGCGCCCATGAGCCTCGTTCGAAACCTTGATGTTAAGCGCAGGTCTCGGGGGCTAGACCCGTCCAGTCGTGCTGCTGCTGCCATTGCCACAACTGCCGGGCCAGGTCCTCGTCGCTGTGGTCCTCGGCTTGCAGCTGCAGCAGTGGGGCCTGGCGGCGCTGGGCCAGTTCATGGTCGTAGCAGCGGTCGTAGTAATCGAGCATGTGGGCGGCGGCGCTGGCCATGTCACCAGAGGCGATGGCCTCGAGTGACAGGGCAGTGCGTTGGGGCCCGAGGCGCTTGCTGATGCGGCTGGTGGCCTCCTGCAGGGCGGTCTGACCCTGGCTGCCATAGACCCGCACGAGACGCGCAACCCGTTGGGCCGCCGGGCGCTGCAGTTCGACGACAGGGGCATGCTGCATCTGGCGCCAGAACGCTGCAGGGATGCGGCAGCGGCCCACCTGGGCGCTTTCGGCTTCGAGCCAGATCGGGCTGGATGGCTGCAGCGTCAGCAGCTGCCAGGCCAGCCGGTTCTCGAACTGCTCGGTGCTTGGTTGGGGCGGCTGGCCCAGTCCGCCAAAGCTGCTGCCGCGGTGGTGGGCCAGCCCCTCAAGGTCGATCACCGCCGCACCCTGCTGCTGCAGGTTCAGCAACAGGTCGGTCTTGCCGCTGCCCGTGCGGCCCCCCAGCAGCAGCAGCGGCCAGAGTTGCTCAAAGCACGCCAGAGCCCAGCGTCGATAGCTCTTGTAGCCACCGGCCAGCAGCTGAACCTGCAGGTCCAAGGTGCGCGCCAGCCAGGCCACGCTTCCCGATCGCATGCCGCCGCGCCAGCAGTAGAGCCGCAGTGCACCGCCGCATGCCTGGGCGTGGTGCTGCAGTTGGGCGCCCAGCTGCGCCAGCCTGGGCCCGATCAGTTCCAGGCCCAGTGCAACTGCGGCGTTGCGTCCCAGCTGTTTGTACGTGGTGCCAACCTCGGCTCGCTCTGCATCGCTGAACAGGGGCAGATTGCAGGCACCCGGCACGTGACCCTGGGCAAACTCGGCAGGGCTGCGCACATCGAGCAGGGTGCCTCTCCCTTGCACAAAGGTCGTGACCGGAGTCGCCGCGTCGGGCTCCTGCGCCATGAAGTTCAGGGTCTCAGCTGACATAGTGGGCCCACATCGGTCACCCGACTGACCTGTCCATGCTCTCTGGTTCACCGGTTGTTGCCAGTGGCGAGCAGCTGCTCGAACGCTTTGTGGCGGCCTCGGCCAGGCAGCGCCGCGGCCTGCTGCCGCAGCTCCTGCAACGCGGCCCGGAGCTGTTGACGTTGATTCCTGGCCAGTTGGATCGCCTTGATGCCGATGGCGACGACTGGGCTGCTGGCACCTTGATGCAGCTGTGGCTCGCCGCTGCCGAGCCCGAAACGGTGCAGCAGTGGTGGTTGAGCCATCCCGATGGCTGGTTGCGAGCCGCCAGTGCCGCCGGCTTGAGCTACGCCCCGCTGCAGCGTGCCCTGGCCGAACAGCGTTATGAAGACGCCGATCGCCTCACCAGCACACATTTGCGCCAGCTGGCCGGACAGGCGGCCGAAACGCGGGGTTATGTGTATTACAGCGAAGTGCCGTCGATGCCGGCTCTCGACCTGCAGAGCCTCGATCGTCTCTGGGTTGTGTATTCGCAGGCGCGCTTCGGTTTTTCGGTGCAACTGCGCCTGTTGCGCAGCTGCAACCAACGCTGGGAACAGCTCTGGCCCCGCATTGGCTGGAAGCAATCGGGCATCTGGACCCGCTATCCCGGCTCGTTCACCTGGAGCCTTGATGCGCCCGATGGCCACATGCCGCTGATCAACCAGCTGCGTGGTGTGCGGTTGATGGATGCATTGCTCAATCATCCGGGCATCACCCAACGCCTGGCGTAGGGTCAAGAACGGCAGCTGCCGAAGCGCCCCGGTGACCCTGCGCTGGTTCGATTTCATTACTCCGTCAACGCTGCAGCTGGCGCCGTTGCTCGAGTTGTTGCTAGAGCCGGTGCGCTGCGCCCGGCTGCAAGCCGAGCTCCAGTTGGGCCTGCAAGAGGCCCTGGTCAATGCTGTTCGCCACGGCAATGGCTGCGATCCCGGCAAATGCGTGCGGGTGCGCCGCATCGAATCACCCAATTGGTGGATCTGGCAGGTCCAGGACGAAGGCCCCGGTGTCCCCAGCAGCGGCCGTTGCGCTCAGCTACCCCAGCAGTGCGATGCCACCGGGGGGCGGGGTCTGTTTTTGATTCATCACTGCTTCGATGACGTGCGCTGGAGCCGCCGGGGCAACCGTCTTCAGTTAGCGGTCAACCGCTCGCGTCAGCTGCGGCGTTTCAACGGCGGTGCTGCGGGCAGCCTGGATCGCTGAGCTCGGCACGCAGCCAGCCCTCGGCGTGCTCCACCAGCTCCAGGGCCCTCAGCCGGGCTTCTGACGCCTGTGGCCTTGCCGGTTCGTCACCACTGAGCAGCTGCACCAGTGCGGCGGCCAGTTGTTCGGCGGCACGTCGCGAGCGTTGGGCTTTGAGCGCATGCCAGTCCCGTTCGCCGATGCTGAGCTGCCGCTGCAGCGCCACGGCCATGTCGAGAGCACCACTGGGCCACTGCTTCTGCCAATCGTGGGGCCGGTCGCTCACAGGTCGCTCAAGTGACGGTTCAGAGGCCATCCTGACGGCAGGCCCACTCACCTGTGACGTCAGTGTCTCCCCGCCCGATGCGCCCTCAAGCGCTGCTGCATCATCTGGCTGTGTTGCTGAGCCTGCCAACTCAGGCCCAGCGCTGCAGCGGTGTCACGGGTCGTCGCCAACGCCAGCGATTGGCCATGGCCCAACGTCTGCTCGATCCCATGCCCCAGGGCTTGCGCAGCAGCGGAGATGGTGAGCTGTTCTGGCGCCTGATTCGCTGGGGGGGAGCCGGCATGCTGTTGGCGTGGCTCTTACAGCGCTGAGCAGAACGTGTGGTCAGCGGGGTTTGCGCGCCTGCCAGACACGGGTCATGAAATGGGAGGCTCCGCTAATGGCTTCAAAGCCGGCCTGCTGCAACCGCGCGTCAATGTCATCGCGGATGTAATCCGGGTAGTAAGGCTCGTGGAAGACACGACGAAAGTTTTCCATCGCCACTTCGAATTGCGGTGAATCGGCCAGTTGGACCGAATCGGCCAGCACCAGTGAGCCACCTGGCTCGAGCAGGCGGAAAGCCTCATTGAGCACGTTCTGACGCGCGTCCCCCGGAAGCTCGTGGAGCAGAAAGACGCAAGTGACCGCTTGAACACTCTCAGCAGCAAAAGGTGTGGCCTCGGCGTTGCCTTGCACCAGCTGGGGCAGCTCACCCGGTACTTCGGCCAGCCAGCGGTTGGCCTGACGGAGGTAGGCCTTGGAGAGGTCGAGACCCACAAGCTGCGCATGCGGCAGGGCTCCGCGCAGCTGCCGCAGGGTGCGCCCTGTACCGGTGGCCAGATCGAGCACCCGAATCTGGCTTGTGGGTCGGTCTGCAAAGGCGCGCAGCCCCTGCAGCAACGGTCCAATCACCCGCCGCCGCATCGGGTCAGCCGTGCCGTTGAACAGAATCTCAACCTGAAGGTCGTACAGCGAGGCTGACGTATCGCTCAGATATCCGTCGGTCTGGTGATGGAAATTCTGGAGGTAATAGTTGGGGTAGGCGTCTGCTTCCACATCGCGTGGCAGGTCGTGGACGTTCCGCTCTTGTCGCCGGTTCCAGGTGCGCGGTGTGTCGAGCCACACCAGCGGGTAGCGAGCGGCCCAGTCGAGCCAGGGGGCATCAAACAGCAGTGAGGAGGGGTAGAGCCCACGCTCTGCTTCCTCCCAGTCGAGGGAGTGCAGACTGTCCATGGAGCGGCGCAGCTCGCCCATGAGCTGTGGCGGTACGGGCACGGTCTGGGGTGCCGCGTCTGGGGCCACCAGGTTCATCAGCCGGGTGCTGGCTTCCTTGTGCACCAACCCGAACAGGCCCTTGCCTTGCTGCAGGGTCTGATAGGCGAACTTGGTCAGCAAATCGGCCATAACACCTGACAGCAACGATCTCGAAGGTTCCATTTCAACGGATCGCGCCCCCCTGTCGCGAGCGAAATTTTTATGAAGGATGCCGCGTTTGGTAGCAATCGCTACTGCGCTCTGATCAGACTGGTCTCATGAAACATGGAGGTAAGGAGATGGCCGAACAGCGAATGAGCCCTGAGCCCGTCCACCAGGCCTGGGCTCAGCAGCATGACCACGAGCGCCGACTCCATGACGCCCAATTGGCTCAGATCACCAGGCATCACGACCTCAACCCCGGTGGCGATGCCGTTCAACAGCAGCAGGCCTGGGCTCGTCGCTTGGCCCGTGAGAAGCACCTGCATGACAGCGCCATGGCTCAGTTGCGGCAGGGTTGACTAGGGCCCTTGGTGCTGGGGAGCATCAGTCCAGCCACGTGAAGTGAGATTTCTCGTCAGGGGTCTTCATTTGGGCTTCATCAAGGCATGAGCTGCTGCGACTGCGACCGTTGTGTCCCCCTGATCACTGGTGTTGCCAGTTAGTTCAATCATGGGGAGCTCAGGCAGCACACAGCGTCCATCGATTTGCCCTTCCTCCTGCTGCTCAATCAGAAGCACCCCGACCTGGCGAACGATGGAAGCGCGTTAGGGAAGCTTCCGACCTGGGGAATGCTGCGCTGGATCTCCTTGTCGAGCCCTCCGCGGTCTGCTCCCCGCTCAGCACAAACAGCGGGTGCAAGGCCTGCAGCCCTTGGCGTACCAGTTCTGGGATGTCCTCGCCGGCAGAGACGCAAAGGTGTTTTGTGAGCGATGCCTTGGGCCTAGAAAGCAATCCCAGGCTCTCTTGATGTTGAAGCTGAATAACAAAGGCTCCTAGGATCTTTTTGGTTTATTGCGATGGCAATTTGATTGACGGCCGAGGATGATTCAACGCAGTTTCTAGGGGCGGAGAAATGCTAAATGTACTGCGAATATGCTTGATCTTGCAATCCACATTGATGACACATGCTATGTGTCATAACGATATATTTGCGCCGAAGAAGCGGCCAACAAAAAAGCCCCTGTGAAGGGGCTTTGCATCTCATTTAAAAAATCTGAACATCAAGCGCCAATGAGTATCTAAATAACGATCAGGCGTCGTAGTACATCACATACTCGTGGGGGTGGGGCCGCTGACGCAGCTGCTGCACCTCCTCGTACTTGAGGGCGATCCAGTTGT
>CAYFMB010000040.1:0-11109 GCA_964344095.1 uncultured Klebsiella sp. | reverse complement strand
CTCTGCTGCCACCGCCAAGCCCACGCTGTCCGCTGAGGCGCTGCTGGCTTGGCGGCGCAGCCAGCTAGCGGGCCACGGGCCCGACGCAGCCCGGCTGCAACCTGCCTTCGACTGGCTGCTCGATCTGGGCGGTGGCATCGCTTGGCAGCAGTTGCAGCAGTTGCACCTGCGGCCTGATCAACCCGTGCAGTTGCTGCGTAGCCTCAGCGCGCTTGAGAGGCTTTGGCAACGTCACCTGGTCGAGCAGGTGCCATTGCAATACCTGCTGGGTGTTTGTCCCTGGCGCGATCTGACCCTTCAGGTGGGGCCGGGGGTGTTGATTCCTCGTGCCGAGACCGAACTGCTGGCCGAGCTGGCCTTGCAGCTGTGTCCAAGACCCCCGGCGCTTTGGGCCGACCTGGGCACGGGCAGCGGTGCGCTGGCCCTGGCTCTGGCTCGCGCCTGGCCCGCGAGCCGCGGGCTGGCCGTTGAGCTCTCAGACGTCGCGCGCGCTGTGGCGGCAACCAACCTGCAGGCCGCCCCTCAGGTGCAACTGCTGGCCGGCAGCTGGTGGCAGCCGCTCAAGCCCTGGTGGGCGCAGCTGGAGCTGGTCCTGGCCAATCCGCCCTACATCCCAACGGCGGTTTGGGCTCAGCTCGAGCCGGGGGTGCGCGATCACGAACCGGCCCTGGCCCTCGAGGCCGGTGCCGACGGTCTTGTGGCAATCCGCCAGATTGCGGCGGGCGCCCGTGCGGCTCTGGCGCCCGGCGGCTGGCTGCTGCTCGAGCACCATCATGACCAGAGCGACGCGGTTCTGGAGCTGTTGGCTGCGGCAGGGTTGGTGGAGCTGCAGCGCCATCGCGACCTCGAAGGTGTCTGGCGCTTTGCCGCCGGTCGCGCTCCACGGCCAGTGGGTTGTTCAACCGCAACGCCAGATCAGAGCCCATGACCCTTGTGCTGGACCCGCAGGCCCTCGCAGCCCGTCTGCAGGCGGGCGCGGCGGTCCTGTTCCCGACCGACACTCTGGTGGCGCTGGCGGCATTGCCCAAGCATGCCGGTCAGATCTGGCAGCTCAAGCAGCGCCCGCCCGACAAACCCCTGATCCTCATGGGGGCTGATCTGGCCCAGCTGCAGCAGCACAGCGCCGGGGTGCAGTGGCCTGCTGCGGCTCTCGAGCTGGCGGCAGCCCACTGGCCTGGTGCGCTGACGCTGGTGTTGCCGGCCTCGGGAGTGCTGGTGCAGTGGCTCAACCCTGGCGGCGCCAGCCTGGGGTTGCGGGTGCCGGCCTGCCCCATAGCCCAGGCGCTGCTGCGGCTGACTGGCCCTTTGGCGACCACCAGCGCCAACCGCTCGGGCCAGCCTGCGGCCACCACCGCGTCCGAGGCCGCCGCCTGTTTTGCCGCCCAGGGCGTGCCGTTGCTGGGGCCCGAGCCATGGCCGGCACCCAGCGGTCAGGCCAGCACTGTGTTGGGCTGGCAGGACGGCGGCTGGCGGCTGCTGCGGGCCGGTAGCGTGCAACTCTGAGGCCGCCTCTGCAGGCCTGGTGGGCACAGAGCTGGCGACGGCATGGCAGTCCTGATCCTGGTGGTGTGTCTGTGTCTGGCGGTGGGGCATTGGTTGCTCTCACCGCTGACCGCGGCGCTCAGCCCGTTGGCCGAAGGGCATCTGTTGCCCTGGTTGCTGCTGGGGGTGTTGCTCTGGCTGCTGGCGGCTCCACGCGAGTCGGCGCCCTAAAGGGCGCGATCGTCTGCGGCGTGGCCAACCCTGCCAACAGCAGATAGGTCATCACTCCACTGGTGATGGCTTGCATCCCTGGATGCCGCCATGGCGCGACGCCATTCATGCCCCTGCAAGTTCAAGGCATCCAATGTCGTCGGGTTGCTGCTGGTCCTGGGGTGAAAGCGCTGAATTGCAGCAGGACTGCTGGAGAGTCGTCAATGGGCAACATCACACGCAGATGTCAGGACACCTGGCGCTGCAGGTAGCTGCCTGAACGGCGGCTCAGTTCGGCATAACCCCCGACCTCGCTGATGCGGCCTTGCTTGAGCACGGCGATCTGATCGGCTGATTCGAGCGTCGAGTTGCGGTGGGCAATGGCGATCCGCGTGAGCGGCAGCGTTGCCAGGTTCTGCATCACCGCCGCCTGGGTGCTGGCGTCGAGGGCACTGGTTGCCTCATCGAGCAGCAGCATTTTGGGCTGGCCCAGCAAGGCACGTGCCAGGGCCAGCCGCTGGCGTTGGCCACCGGAGATACCGCAGCCCGCCTCACCGATGATCGTCTCCAATTGCATCGGCATGCGAGCAACATCGTTGGCGATGCAGGCCAGCTCCAGCGCTTGCCAGATCGCTTCGCGACCGTGCTGCCGGCCGGCGCGTACCACGTCTTCAATCGAGCCGTTCGGCAGTGGGGCGTTCTGCAGCACAACGCCCAGCTGTTGGCGGTAGTGACGGATGGCGAGTTGCCGCAGATCGACCCCGTCGATGGTGATCACGCCGGCTTCAGGTTCGATCAGCCCCAACAGGCAGCGCAGCAGCGTGGTCTTACCGCAGCCTGATGGTCCCGTGATCGCCGTGTAGCTCCCCTCGGCGATGCTGAGGTTGACGTTGTGCAGCAATGGCTCTGAGGCGCCGTCGTGACGCACCTGCAGGTTGTTCAGGTCGATGCGTCCCTGGAGATCCAGCTTCAGGGACGCGCTGTTGAGACCCGATTCGGGTGTGGCAAACAGCACCACGCTGCTGCGTTGCCCCAGGACCCAGAGTCGCGCCACGCTGCCCGCTATCTGAATCGCAACCGTCGAAAACTGACTGTTGAACGCGAAGTAGGCGGCCTCAAAGGCCACAAACGAGGCCACCAGCCGATTGGCGCCCAGCCCGTCATGACCTGCTGAACTCTGTTGCAGCAGCGAGACCATCGCCAGCAACACGATCACCTGACCCAGGGGTGTCAGCAACCGGGCCAGCACCTCGAGGTTGTGGGCCGCCGCATCACGCCGGCGCAGCTGGGATCCCAGTGTCACCACCCGGGAGATCCACTGTTCAAACACAAACGGTTCACTGCCGCTGGTTCTGATCTGGGGCAGACCGAGCACGGTCTGCAATCCCATGGCCTGGAGTCTGGCCTCGCCCTCCTGGAGTGGGTGTTCGAGCCGGGCGGTCTGCAGCACCAGCAGAACCATGACGCTGGCACTCGCGAGGCTGAACAGAACCGCCACCCGGGCCAGTTCAGGTACATAGAGAACCATCAGCAACAGATTGCTCAGCGAAAAGACCAGTGCCATGCCAGCGCTGACCATGCCGTTGCTGAGCAGTTGGCGCATCTGGTTGATCGCTGCGATCCGGCTGATCAGATCGCTCGGACTCCACCGTTCCAGCACTGGCAGCGGCAGGCGCAGCAGATGGCTCCAGAGCGCCGATTCGAGCCGCAGGTTCAGCTGCGATTCGAGCCGGACGGTTGCCAGGCCGCAAAAGCTCTGAGACAGCACGGCGCACAGGGCGATCAGCAGCACAGCCAGACCGGTCGACACGATCAGAGCGGCATCGCCCTGGGGCAGCACGGTTTGCACCAGTTCGGCCGTCAGCAGCGGAATGCACAGGTTGAACAGGGCCAGCACCAGGGCGCTGAACAGCACCAGCAGGAGCGGCAGCAGCGTGCCGTGCAAGACAAACCCCAGCAGCTGCTGGGCCGAACCCAGGGGTTGCGGTAGCTGGGCATACAGCGCATAGGCATAGGGCTTCAGCGCCAGATCGCGAGGCAGGGGTTGGCATCTCCCGGTGTGGGCATCAAATGCGATGGTTTGGCCCCAGCGCCGGTGCACAGCCAGCGGACGTCCGTCGCTTTGGGCAAACACCAGCAGCATCGTTTGCTCGCGGTGGATGAGGTCGGTTGGTGTTGAGACCTCGCGGTAGCTGATGTTGTTGTTCTCCAGCAGATCGCGCATCAGCGACCCGCCTGGTTCGATCGAGCGGGCATCGCCGAGGCCGGCCATGGCATACCTGAGCACCTGGGCGTTGGGCTCAGAGCTTCCCGCCGTCCTACGGCGCCAGGTCTCGCCTGCGGCGATGCCGCGCAGCAGGGCGTCTTGAGCGGGGGTGGGGTCGATCATGGTGCTGGAGCCCACTCGGCTGCCAGGAGACGGCGATAGGGGCCGTCGCTGGCGGCCAGCGCCCGGGGGTGGCCCTGTTGCACGGGCTGGCCTTGCTCGAGCACCAGCACCCAGTCGCTGATCTGGGCGGCATGGAGCCGATGGGCCACGGTCACCAGCGTGCGCGGCGTTTGTTTCAGGCTGCTCAAGATCTGCCGCTCGTTGTGTTCATCGAGGGCGCTGGTGGCCTCATCGAGCAGCAGCAGGCTGGGCTGTCGCAGCAGGGCGCGAGCCAGCTCCACGCGTTGGCGCTGGCCGCCGCTGAGCTTGTGACCGCTCTCCCCCAGGCGGTACCTCAAGGCCTCGGCGCCACCCAGTTCGTCGAGCAGGCCCACTTGGGCCAGCACCGAGAGCGCGTCGCTGCTGCTGATGCGGCAGTCCCAGAGGCTCAGGTTCTCCTCGAGGCTGCCTTCAAACAAAAAACCCTCTTGACTGACCAGTGCGATTGAGCCGCGCAGGGTGGCGTCATCCCAGTCCATCCAACTGCGGCCGTCGTAGCGGATCACCCCCTCGCTGGGGCGCTCCAGACCGGCCAGCAGATGCAGCAAGGTCGATTTGCCCGAGCCGCTGCTGCCCACGATCGCTAGGTGTGCACCGGGCTGCAGCTGCAGGCTGAGGCCTTCGAACAGTCGTGGTGTGTTGTGGCTGAACTGAAAGCCGAGGCCCTCGAGTTCGAGCCTGCCGCGCAGTTGACGTGGGCTTGCTGGCGTGTGCTGCAGCCCAAAGCAACGCACCTGGGGGTCGACGTCGTTGTCGACGATGTCGTTGATGCGTCCCAGCAACCCATCGAGTTGTTGCAGTTGGCTGTTCAGCAGGCTCAGCCGTTGCAGAGGCGTTTCGATCAACGTCACCAGGCAGAAGAAGCCCATCAGCTCACCCAGGCGTAATTGCCCGCGCAGGATCAGCAGACCGCCGAGGAGGATCACGCTGCAACGCAGCACAAAACTCGAGCTGCTGCCGATCACGCCGAGTAGAGCGTTGACCAGCGACTGTTTCTGGGTGGCCGCCAGGGCGGTGTTGAAGCTGCTGGACCATTGCATGAAGGCGTCGCTGTCGAGCCCGCTGGCCTTGATGCTTTCGATGCGCTGCAGCAGGTAGAGGCCGATTCCGTTGGTGCGGGCCTGAGCCATGGCCGCGTTCAGGCTGTCGTCGCTGCGCAGCGCCCTGAGCATGAGCGTCAGGGCTCCAGTCGCAGCAGCGATGGCCAGGGTCATTAGGGCCAGCGACGGTGCGATCCAGAACCCGACGACAAGGGCCACCAGGCCTGTGGTCAGGCTGAGCAGGGCGTTGATCATTCCGTTGACGCCGACCTGCACCAGCACCAGCGGCAGCAGCAACCGCTGAGCCAGCTCGCCCTGCAGTCGCTGCAGAAAGAAGCGGTAGGGCAGGCTGAACAGGACCATGCTCAAGAGGCAGCTCAGTCGCCTGAGCAAGAGCGAGCTGAGGCTGCGCAACAGCAGTTTTTGCAAACTGAGGGCCAGCAGCAGCACGGCAGCAGCCAGGGCCGTGATCCAGATCACCCCTAGGGCTAAGGCCACGCGTCCGTTTTGCAGCACTGCATCGACGAAGACGCTGAGGGCGCCGGCGATGAATAGCTCGGGCAACGCCGCTGTCAGCGCAACCAGCGCTAGCCACGGCCACAGGCTTTGGTACGGCGCCAGCAGCCGGGGCAGCAGGTGGTACGGCCCGGGTTCGCGTCCATCGGCGACAAAGTCATCGCCAGGGTGCAGTTCGAGCACGACGCCGCTGAATCGGGCGGCAAACTCGTCGAGGTTGACGCGACGACGACCCATGGCCGGATCGCTCAGATAGGCCTTGCCATGGGCAAAGCCCTCCAGCACCAGAAAGTGGTTGAAGGCCCAGAACAGAATGCAGGGAAAGCGGCCATGGTCTTGCAGGTGCCTGGCGCTGCAGCGAAACGCCTTGACCTCGAGTCCCAGGCTTTGGGCCACCTGTTTGAGCTGAATGGCGCTGACCCCATCGCGGCTGATGCCGCAGCGCTGGCGCAGGTCGCGCAATGGCAGCCGTTTGCCGAGGTACCCCAGCACGATCTTGAGGCTGGCTGCACCGCACTCCACCGCCTCGTACTGGAGCACCGTGGGTGTGCGCACGCGATGGCACGCGAGCGATCGTCGTCTTGGTCGCCGCAGTTGCATCATTGGTTGTCGGTCACCAGGCCCAGAGCTCGCCGCAGGGCTGGCATGACCACGGTGATCGGCCGTTGCCGACCCGTGGTAATCAGCGCATCGGCCAGCGTGGCCAGACGCACCGGGTGGGGCGGTCGCCGTCCGGAGCTCCAGCGATAACAGCGCCTTGATTGCGTCTGGTGGCAGTACCTCGGTTCAGCCAGCTGCAGCCGCACCCAGACCAGATAGGGCGCCGAACGGCGTTGTTCGATGGTTCTGGCCAACGAGCGACTGCCCACCGCGCCGGTAATCCCGGCGCCGAGCAAGGGCAGTTTGTTCACTTCGATCACCGTGCCGCGGATGCCGCCATAGGCCGCGCGCGAGATGCCACGTGGTGTCACCAACACCTCCATGTTGTCGTTGACCTGCTCGGCCATGGGGCCGTCAAGAAAGATCGGCACCACCTCTGGCAACGCCGGCGGTTGGCTGGTGTAGCTCAGCAGTTCATCGCCCTGGTTGACATGGCTGCCGTTTCTGACGAATTTGGCCAGCAGGTAGAAGCCACCCTCTGGTGCAAACACCGCCGTGCGGTGCAGATTGTCGATCAATTGGTTGGCGAGACGGCGGCGATTGTCGCCTTCGCTGCTCTGCGGTGCTGCCAGTTCAGTGCTCAGCAGCACGCTGTTGAGCTCCTGGTTGCTGATCGGATCGACGATGCGTGCCAGCACGGTGCCGGCCGGGTAGTGCACCACTGGTGCGCTGACGCGCTGATCAAATGCTTGGGGACCCTCCAGCTCTTCGGGCAACACGAGGTGTTCGCCTACTGGTGGCTCAAGCGCGGCCTTCACCAGGGTGGTGAGGTCGCCTTCAGGGGCGACCGCCCGGCGCAGGGACTGGTGATTCCAGCCCCAGACCTGGCTGAGCTGGCTGTTGATGCGCTGCTGGCTGGCTGAGAGTCGGCTGGGCCCCAGCCCGCTGACCTGAAACAGCAGGCGGCCACTGGTCGCCGCCACCAGGCTGCCGATGCCCTGGCTGGGCACAAAGGCCGCTGTTCCCTCCACCTGGATGGGCACCTGCGCCAGCAACGACCACAGCACACCCAGGCCCGACAGGCCGGCCGCGGCGATGGCCGTCAGGCGAACCGGCAACGGCAGCAACGCCGTGGCACCGGTCTCTCGCTGCAGTCTGGTCAGAGCACTGGCTTCGAACGCGGCATAGCGATCCAGCGCCCGCGTGTTGCTGTCCGGATTCGCAGGTCGTTCAGGCACAGGTGCGTGCGACTGGCAACGGTCCTCTCTGACTGGACCCTATCGATGCTGAGCGTTTCTGGCCACGCTGCAGAGTGCAGCGCGACTGCTGCAGATCGACTCAGAGTCTGAAGACAGTGTGAGATTTGTGGTCCAGGTCTGCGGCAACGGGGTTACGCCAGGACCACAGCATTCATTGGCGTTCATGGTCAGTCCTTCGTCCACACGTGTGGATCCCTCGCTTGCTTTTCTCAATCGTTTGATGGAGCGAATCCAGTCCGATCCGCTCTATGCCAATGCCCTGGCTGATTGCGTCAGCCGCGGTGCCGGAGAGCGCTTCTTTGATCGGATTGATGAACCCGATGCCAGTACCGATGGCTTTGCCGAGGATTGCATCGAGCTCGACGATGACTGGCTCGCCGATCTGGCCGGCGCCCGCGGTGCCATGCCTCTGGCGTTGGTGCTGTTGGCTGGCACCCTGGGCAGCGGCCATGCGCTGCCGGTCCTTGATCCCTTGAGCCTGGTTCGCGAGGAGCGCCGCGTCAGTGGCCTGCAGCCCGGCTGGGACGACCATGCGCTGCCGCTGATTCGTGCGTATGAGGGCCTGGCGCTCGAGGCCTACGTCGATCCGGTGGGGATCACCACGATCGGCTACGGCACGATTCGCTATCCCGACGGCAAGCCCGTGCAACAGGGCGATCGCATTAGTGCCGAGCGGGCCGAGCAACTGCTGGCCGATGCACTGGTGGCCCAGTACGCACCGGCCTTGCTCGAGGCCATCCCTCCAGCTCGCCACTTCAGTGCCGCGCAGCAGGCAGCGTTGATCAGCTTCACCTACAACGTTGGCGTGGGAGCCCTGCAACGTTCGACGTTGCGGCGGCGACTCCTCGCTGGCGACGACCCCCAGGAGGTGATCGCCGAAGAGCTGCCGCGTTGGTGCCGTGGCGACGGCCGCGAATTGCCCGGCCTGGTGCGCCGTCGCGCTGCCGAGGTGGCCCTGTTTCAATCCGGCCGCACTGGCTGATCGCCAGAGACATCTCTAGCTTGCAGGGATGATGCAACTCTCCCTGGCCAAACGCGCCCTGCTGGAAGCCATTGGCACCGCAGCGTTGGCGTTTGCGATCTCGCGGGCCAGCCACAGCAACTGGCCCGCCTTTCAGCAGGCTTGGCTGATCGGCCTCACGCTCTGTCTGCTGATTCATCTGTTTGGCCGTCTCAGCGGCGCCCACTTCAACCCTGCCGTGACGCTGCTGCTGCATCAGCAGCGCTGGGGCTGGCGAGGCCTGCTGCGCCGAGAGGGGCTGCGCGAAACACTTGCCTATTGGGTCGCACAGATCGTCGCGGCGGTTGTGGTGTTGCGCCTCGATCCGTTGTCGACGACACCCCAGCCCATGGCGCTCGCCGGCGTTGTGCCCGAGCTGGTGTTCAGCGCTGCCCTGTTTGCGCTGATTGTGGCCTGGAGCCACGAGGGCAAGATCTGCCCGTTTGCCCAACCCCTCGCGGGTGTGGTGGTCGGCATCGGTCTGGTTGCGCTGGCGCTCCTAGGCGGTCTCAGTGGCTCGGGCATCTACAACCCCGCCATTGCGGTAGGCCTCATCAGCCTGGGTGGTCGCGGTGTTGCTCCCATGCTGCTGGCGCAGGTGCTTGCCGTGTTGGTCGTGATCACGACGACGGCACCGCGCCGTTCCTGAGGCCATGCCGCTGTGGAGGTTGCTGTTGCCCTTGGGGATGCCTCTGGTCGTGCTGGTGGGCGGTCTGGCTTGGTTGGCGATCAGCTCCGATTCAGCACCTGGTGTGCAGCCGGCCCGATCCATACAGTCTCGAGCCCCAATTGCGGCTCCTCGCCTAAAGCTGTCGCCGCCAGCGGCAGTGGGCCCGACCTGTCATGACACCCCGGCCCTGGCCGATGCTTTGTTGTTGCAGGCCCAGCGTATCGGTGTGGCTGTGCGGGCGGGTTCGCCCGAATTGCCCGGCAAGGATGCCAGCTATCGCGCTGAGCACGGCCGTCTGGGCACCATCACCCTGCGGCAGCGGCCCATGAGCGCTGAGGTGCGCTGCCTGCTGATCAGCCATGAGCTGATCCATGTGCTGCAGCATTGGCATGGCGAGCTCAAAGGGGTGCCCCCCCTGGGCTGGAGCTTTACCACAGAGCAGTTGCAGCGCTTTGGCTCCGTTCAGGAAGCTGAGGCCTATGGCCACCAGCATCAGGCCGGCCATGTGCTGCAGCTGCTTCAGAGTGTGCCGGCAACAGCAACAGCAACAGCAACGTCAACATCGACACCATCACCAACAAACCGCTGCCAACCTGTTCAGCAGCGGTTCAAGCCAAAGCCGAGCAAGTGCTGAGCGCTCTTGAGCACAAGCAATAGGCCGAGGATTTGCAGCGTCAGCGTCACCCCAGCGCGAGTGATACGACGATGAATGGTCCGGTGTTGCGCGAGCTCGAGAAACGTCATGAGCGCGAGCGACTGATTGTCTCGCTCAAGGCCAGAGCCGCCAAGCAGCTGCACTGCGACCTCAGCGTGCCTGAGCCTTGAGCTGAGCTGTATCGGGGCGAGCAAGCTCCACCGGCACCTGTGTGGTTTTGCAACCTTGCTCTGCCACCAGCACTCCCCGCGCTGAAGGCCAGCCTGCCCTGTCAGAAAAAATCGCGAGGTCAAGCCGGCTAACGGATTTGAACCGATGGCCTTCGCTTTACAAAAGCGCTGCTCTACCGCTGAGCTAAGCCGGCGTTGGACCCAGTGTAAGGGCAGTGGGCTGCGGGCTCTGCTGTTAACCCTTCTGCAGGCTCTCCAGAGTGGCGTAACGCACGAGCTCGGTGCCCCTTGAGGCCCAGTTTGCTGCTCAGGTTGCGGCGGTGGGTTCCAACGGTGTACACCGAGAGCTGCAGCACCAATGCCATCGGCAGCACTGCAGGCGGTCGCGACCACCTCTAGTCCCTGGTGGGTGTGCAGCATGCCGACCAGCAGCTGCCACGCAGGTCAGGGTGTGAGAGGCACTGGTACGGCGTGGGCCTCGCCGCCGAACTTACAAAGTTTGTAGGCACTGGGCCACCATGACTTCTTGGTCGTTGCTGTCCAGGCACGCCGCGTTGTCATGTGGGTTGTGCGGCGCTCAGCCAGGCATCAACTTCGGTTGGCGGGTTGCGGAGGTGTGACTCCAGAGCGCCCATGCGATAGCGCAGCTGTTCCTGCTGGGCGCTGAAGGCGCCACCGGGCCAAACAGGAGCTGGTGCAGCCGCCGGTTCTTTCAGGCAAAAGGCATGGGGGCCAGTGTCTGTTGGCGATCAAAGGCAGCCATTGCCACTCTCCCTCGCAAAGCAAATAGGTTTGCCTTGAAGCGGCGCGGCTCATATCGAGGGCGGCAACCCCCAGGCCGTCTTGCTGGCCAACATCACAAAGCCGTCATGGCTGATCGCTGAGGTGCTGCTGTCGGACCTGCGTTGCGCCAGCAAGGACTGCAGTGGACTGCTGGCAAACGAGAACCCCGGGAACACACGGCTGCCCCCGCTGCTGGTGAGAATCGCAGCCACCGCATTGTTGTTGCTGCTGGGGCAGGGCCGCAAAGCGCTCGATCTCTGTCGGCCTTGAAGGCGTGAAAGCTCGCGCACACATCG
>CAYFMB010000039.1:0-11143 GCA_964344095.1 uncultured Klebsiella sp. | reverse complement strand
ATGCGCTCAGCCAACGCGGCAAGCCGCTCACGCAACTCAGCATCACGGGCCTGCCCCAGGCGATGGGTGAAGCGGATCGAGCGATAAAGCCACACCACGCCTTGCAACTCGGCCAGGCGCCAGGCCAGCACCGCCAGGGCCGCAGTTACCGCACCGGCCATCCAGACGTTCAGCCAGAGACTCAGTGCAATGGCGAGAGCCAGAGTGAACAAGAACCAGAAGCAGAAAAACAGAAACGGCCACAGGCCACATAGGGCCACAGTGGGGGCCCAGCGACCGATGCGCACCAATCCGCCCCCCAGCAGGTACCAGCCGTAGATGCCGATGCCATCCCAGATCAAACGCAGCGGATTCTTGGGCCAGTTCTGACGGGCAATGTCATCCCAATGCAAAAAGCAGAACTCAAGCAATGGCTGCCCTGACTCCTCAACCTGCCAGGAACTCAGCAGAGGATCTTTCTGACCGCGACGGCGACTCAGGGTCAAGGGCCTTGTGGTTCGCTCGGCATAGCGCTGAAGTTCAGCGGCAAAGAGGCGGTAATAAAACGATGCGCCACGGGGGTCGAAGCCGCTTAGAAAATAAACCCGTTTGTTGAGACGTCCCGACCCGTGCTGCACCCTGCGCTACTCCGGCCGATCGCTGCCCTTGGCCTGAGCGTAGCCGCCGTGAGCGGGCTGCATCCTGCGCCGGCCGTCACGGCAACAACGGTTCCCGCGCCAGTCCTCATCGCCGCAGCTCAACCAGCCCAACCCACCCTGAAAGGAAGCAAGGGCAAGTACACCGCCTCGGTGTTTGTGGCAGCCCCAGCCCGCCGCGTGTGGTCGGTGCTCACCAATTACGAGGCGATGGCGGGGGTCATGCCCGATATCAAGGAGGCCAAAGTGCTCAGCCGCAGTGGGAGCAACGTCGAGCTGCAGCAGACCTACCAGGCGCCCTACACGTTTGGACAGCGCATCAAAGCGACCCTGGCCATGCGCGAGAGCCCTCCCAACCAACTCAGCTACCAGCTGATCCAGGGCAATCAGATCAAGGTCCTCAAGGGCAGCTGGACGCTCACGCCAGTTCAGGGTGGTGTACTGCTGCGCCACCAGATCCAGATCGACCCGGTGATCCCAGCCTTTTTGAGGCCCGTTTATGACGAACTCAGCGAGGCCAATCTGCTGCAGTCGATGCGCATCCTCAAGCGTCTGATCGAAGACAACGCAGGGACACGCTCATAGATTGGCGCCATGGCAACCGGGCCTGGCTCCAAAGCATTCACGGTGCTGTGGATGGGCCAGCTGGTGTCCAACCTGGGCACCCAAGCCAGTCTCTACGGCATGGGGCTATGGCTGTTCCAGCAGCACTGGCGTGTGATCGACTTTGCCGCCGTGGCAGTGGTGGTGCAACTGGCACGACTTTGTGTGCTGCCACTGCTGGGCCAACACCTGGTCCGTTGGCCGAGGCGACGCACGATGCTGGTGGCCAATGCCATCGGTGGTTGCGTCACCGCCAGCCTGGCCCTGCTGCTGCTGGAGCGTGGCAGCCAGCTGCCCGCCTGGTTGCTGTTGGCACTGCTGGCCGTTTCAGCAGCGGCTGAGGCCACCCTCGTGCTCACCTTCGCCTCATTGATCACCACCCTGGTACCGGCCGGCCCAGCCCAGAGCCGCGCTGCCGGACTGTTTGCCAGCTCGGACGGCCTGGCGCTCACCATGGCCCCGTTTCTCGGCGCAGGCCTGGCCAGCCTGTCTGGCCTGCGCGGACTGCTGCTGCTCGATGGCCTCAGCTTTCTTTGGGCATGCTTATGCGTGCTTCTGGCCCCGTGGCCCCGATCGGCTCTGGGGCCAGCTGAGCATCTGAACACGATGGCCCCGAACAGGCTGGGCTTTCGACGCCAGCTGCTGACACTGCTGCGGGACACGCGACTGGCACCCCTGGGCTGGCTGGGCATGGCCCTGGCGTTTGTATACGCGGGGTGCGAAGTGCTCTTTCCCGCCTGGCTGCTGGCGGGCATGGGCCCCACTCGGCTGGGATCAGCGCTGCTGATAGGGGGCTTGGGCTATGGCATGGGTGTGCTGCTGTGGACCTGGCACCATCCCAGCCATCCACTGGCCTGGTTGAGACGGGCTGCGGCGATCCAGGCCTGGGTGTTGATCGGTGCCGGCCTGGTGGTGTTTGAGCGCTGGCAAGCGATCTGGTGGCTGGGGATCGTTGTATTCAGCGCGTGCATCCCGATCAGCCTCTCGGCCTTGCAACTCCTCTGGCAGGAACGCGTCGGCGCAGCTGACCAACCCCGCTGCTTCGCCCTGCGCCTGAGCCTTGAATGGTGGGCGCGGCTGCTGGGTTTTCTGGGGTTAGCGGCCTTGGTCGATGGCTTCATCCGTCCGGCCCTGGGCTGGAGCGTCTGGCCTCACTGGCTGCTCACCAACCTGGGCCAGGGCCCGGGACGCCCCATGGCCATGGGCCTGGGGCTGGCCGGCTGGGTGTTGCTGCTGACCCTGTTGCGTCAGGCTGCTGAGCTGGCCAGGCCCCAGGAACCATGCGCGTTCTGATCTACACCTCCAGTGGCGGCACGGCCCATGACGCTGCCGCTGAGGCGATCCAGCAGTGGCTGAGGCGGTTGCGGCCTGACACCGTGGTGCAGATCGACCAGGTGCTCGAACGCTCGAGCGGTGCCTACCGCAATGGGGTGGCGCTCTACAACTGGATCCAGCGCCGTCGGCCCTGGCTGCATCAGCTCTACTGGCGAGCCATGGAGCTGGAGGATCTGATCAAACCGGGGACGGTGCTGTTTGGCCGGCGTTACCTGATCCAGCAACTGCAGGCCTTTCGGCCTGATGTGCTGATCTCTACCCATCCCCACACCAACCGCGGCCATTTCGATCTGGCGCGGCGAGTCGTCGGTCCCCAGCTGCGCTGCATCACCTGCTGCACCGAACTCGACGGTGGCTTCGGTTTCAGTCGCAACTGGCTGAGCCGATGCAGTGACCTGGTGTGGGCTTTGACGCCCGAGGTAGTGGCCGAAGTCTCAAGTCGCAAACCTCGTCTCAGGGCGCTCGCCCTGGGGCCATTGCTCTTCCCGGAGTACCACGATGCGGGCGCCGCACCAGAGTTGATCCAAGGACCACCCCTCCTCGTGCTGGGTACAGGCTCCAACGGCGCCAACAACCACCTGCCGTTGCTGCAAGCCCTGCTGCCCTTTGCCGGACAGCTTCAGGTCGTGGTGCTGTGCGGCCGCAGAGCCACCGTGGAGCAGCGGGTTCAGGCATGGGCGAAGCTCCATCCCGAGCTAGCAGTGGACGCACTGGGCTACCAGGGCCCTGCGGCAATGGCCGACCTGTACCGCAAAGCCTGGGCCGTCGTCAGCCGGCCAGGGGCTCGCACAGCAACCGAAGCCCTGTTCATGGCGTGTCCACTGGTGTTCAACCACTACGGCTCGACCATGCCCCAAGAATTGCTGGCACCGCGCTACTTCGCCGCACGGGGGCTGGAGACCTCCATTCGCCGGCCCCAGGACTTGGCCGCCGTTGTGAGGCACTGGCTCAAAGAACCCCAGGTCTACCAAGCGCTGCGACAGCGCTACCAACAGCAACGCCTGCAGGCCAACCCGCAGCAGCTTCTCGCTCAACTGATGCTTTAGGTGAGAATGGCGACGGTTTGCCCGCGTCCATGACCGAACCGATTGCCATTGTGGGGATCGGTTGCCGGCTCCCGGGGGGCATTGAAACCCCTGAAGCGTTCTGGGCGTTGCTGCGCGACGGGCGCGAAGCCATCGGTGAAGTCCCTCAAGACCGCTGGGATCTGGGTCTGCATTACAACCCCGATCCGAGTCACCCGCTGACGCAGCACGTGAGACGAGGCGGCTTCATCGATGGGATCGATCGCTTCGATGCATCCTTCTTCGGCATCACCCCGCGCGAGGCGGTGTGCATGGATCCCCAGCAGCGGCTGCTGCTGGAAGTGGCCTGGCGCGCCCTCGAAGACGCCGGCCAACCGCTCGATCAGGTGCGGGGCAGCGCCGTTGGTGTGTTCATGGGCATCTCCAGCGCCGACTACAGCGCCCTCCTCTGGGCCTCCCGCGAGCGCTATGTCACACCCGACAACGAACCCTTCGTGCTGCCGGGCAACACCGGCTGCATCGCCGCCAACAGGCTCTCCTATTTCTTCGATTTCAAAGGGCCTAGTTTCACCGTCGACACCGCCTGCTCTTCGTCACTGGTCGCTGTTCATCTGGCCTGCGAGAGCCTTTGGCGCGGTGAGTCGCAAGCAGCCCTGGCCGGTGGTGTTCAGGCGCTGATTCATCCAGGCATCCAAATGAGTTTCTGCAAGGCCGGGCTGTTGTCCCCAGATGGCCGCTGCAAGAGCTTTGATGCCGCAGCCGATGGCTACGTGCGCTCCGAAGGTGCTGGAGCCGTGCTGCTCAAGCCCCTGGCCGCAGCCCAGGCCGCCGGCGATCCGATCTATGCCGTCATCCACGGCACAGCCGTGAATTCCGACGGCCGCAGCAACGGCATGGTCGCGCCCAATGCCAAGGCCCAGATGGCCTGCGTGCGTGCTGCTTTTGCCAAAGCCGGTATCGATCCTGCGGCCACCCAGTACGTGGAGGCCCATGGCACCGGCACCCGCCAAGGCGACCCCATCGAGCTGAGAGCTCTAGGCACCGTTCTCGGAGAGGGGCGACCAGATGGAGAAACCTGCCGTGTCGGCTCGGTCAAGACCAACCTGGGGCACTCAGAAACCGCCGCTGGCATCACCGGACTGATCAAGGCAGCGCTGTGCATTGCCAAGCGCCAACTGCCTCCCAGCCTGCACTGCAGGACCCCAAACCCTGCAATCGACTTCGCCGGCCTCAAGCTGCAGGTGCAGCAGAGCCTTGAGCCGTTTCCCCATCCCGACCGGGCCACAGTTGTTGGCGTGAGCTCGTTTGGTTTCGGTGGCACCAATGCCCATGTGGTGCTGGCCGATGCACCCCAGCAGAGGGCGCCGATGCGCTTCGGTGCCCGCATGCCACTGCAGCTGCTGACCCTCTCAGCCCGCACCCCCGAGGCCCTGGCCCAGATGGCCCGTGACCTCGGCGAACTGCTCCAGGCACAGCCAACCCTCAAGCTGGCCGACCTGGCGGCATCAGCCAACGTGGGCCGCAGCGGCTTCCGGCAGCGGGCGGTGTTGCTGGTGCGCGATCACGCCCAGCTGCAACACCAGCTGGAGGCTCTGGCCTCCAGCCACCACCCCCGCCCCGATGGCCTCTGGAGCAACACCGCATCTCGGCGACCCGGCAAGCTGGCCTGGCTGTTCAGCGGCCAAGGCTCCCAGTGCTTGGGCATGGGCCGTGATCTGCTCGAGCACCCTGCGTTCAACACAGCCTTCGAGCGGGTTGCTGGTCTGCTGGACCCCGAGCTAGAGCGGCCCCTGCGTGAGGTGCTCGAACCGCGCAATGGCGACGAAGCCCAGGCGGCGACGCGGCTCAACGAGACCGGTCTAACCCAGCCCGCCCTGTTTGCCCTGGGCTACGCCCTCAGCCAGCTCTGGCAGAGCTGGGGGATTAAACCCGATCTGTTGATGGGACACAGCATCGGTGAGGTGCTGGCCGCACACCTTGCTGGCGTGTTCAGCCTCGAGGACGCCTGCCGCCTGGTGGCCGCTCGAGGCCGCCTCATGCAGACCCTGCCCGCCGCCGGGGGCATGGTGGCCGTTTTGGCACCCCCGGAGCGGGTGCAGGCGCTGCTGGCCCGTCACCAGGAACTCAGCGTTGCCGCCTACAACGGCCCCCGCAACACAGTGCTGGCCGGTCCGAGCACGTCGATCCGGGCGCTGCTGACCGATGCCGAGGCCACGGGGATCCAGGCGCGTCAGCTGGCTGTATCCCACGCCTTTCACACCGCGGCGATGGCCCCCATGCTGGAGGGCTTCGAACGGGAGCTGCGCCAGCTCAGCTTCGCGCCGCCCAGCCGCCCCCTGGTCAGCAACCTCACCGGCCAGCTGGCCGGGGCCGAAATCGCCCAACCGGACTACTGGTGTGACCAGGTGCTCAGCCCGGTGCGCTTCGCCGAAGGTGTCCAAACTCTGCTGAGCCAGGGGGCTCAGGTCTTCCTTGAAATCGGCGCTCGCCCCACCCTGACGGGCATGGCCCGACAGTGCTGCCAGGACGATGCCATCAGCACCTGGCCCTCGTTAGTGCCAGGTCAGAGCGACTGGGAGGTCATCCTCTCCAGCCTGGGGGGACTCTGGCGCCATGGCTTCAACATCGACTGGGCTGGCTTCCACAAACCCTTCCCGTACCGGCGCATCACCCTGCCGGGCTACCCATTTGAGCGGCAGCGCTACTGGTGGAGCCGGCAGGGCGAAGCAGCCGCCCCGGCCAGCTTCTGGCTCGATCACCTGGGCATGACAGCCAGCATTGATCGCCCTCCCGTTGCCTCAAACGACCCCGCCGCCAACCACCACACGGCGGTTGCACAGGCAAGCGAACCATTCATCCGGCTTGATCTACCGGGTGACTGCGCCATTCATCAAACCGTGCTGCGGCTGGCCGACAGCGACTTGGAAGACCACCAAATCCGCGGCCAGGCCGTGTTCCCGGCCGCAGGGTTCATCACCGCAGCCCTGACACTGCTGAACGAGTCGCAGCACCCCCTGCAGCTGGGGGCGCTGCGACTCGAGCAACCGCTGCGATTGGCCCCCATCCCAGGCGCAGCTCGTCTGCAATGCCACTGGCAGACCGCCAGCATCAGCTTCCACAGCCGGCCCGATGACTCCAGTCCCGAACCCTGGCAGCGTCACGGCCAGCTTGAACTCGCTGGGAGTGCAACAGCCAGTGCCCCGTTCAACATCAGCGCCATCGCCAAGAACGCCACCAGCGTCGAGCTGAAGGGCTTCTACGCGGCCCTCGCCCAGGCGGGCCTGCAGTACGGCCCCAGCTATCGGGCTCTGCGCGAGCTACATCACCACGGCGACCAGGCCTGGGCTGAGCTGCAGCGTCCCAGCGGTGGCCATGACCGTGGCCTGCTCGACAGTTGCTTCCAGGCGGTGGCCGTGCTGCTCGATCCGGCGGCCCGCCAGGGTCAGCTGCTCCTGCCCGTGGGTTTTGAGGCCCTATGGCTGGCGCAGCTTCCCCTGCCCGACCGCCTGCACTGTCAGCTGCAGCTGCGACCCAGCGATGAACCGGCCTTTGTGCTGGCCGATCTGCTGCTCCATGACGGCAGCACCACCCTGGGCTGGATCCGCGGCTTTCGGCTGCGACGCCTACCCCAACAGGCACTGGAGTGGCTGTTCCCCATGGCCGCGGCCGACACCGCTGCGGCCCCCCAGGACTGGCTACTCGAAACCAGCTGGCAGAAGGCCGAATCGCTCAAGGCGCCCCCCGCCGCCGCCGATGCCCTGCCTGTGCGGCTGGGTCTCGGCGATCCGCTCCCGCCCGGCACCGATCCAGTGCTGCTCTGGCCGGATCTGAGCGTCCCCGACCTGAAACTGGAAGCCCTTGCAGCCCAGCTGCTGCGGAAGGCCCAGCAGCTGGCGGCCGCCCCGCCACGGCCCGTGTGGCTGGTGCTGCAGGGCGAGGGCGCCCTGGCCGCCGGCCTGGCAGGCTTTGCCCGATCGGCGGCGCTTGAGCAACCGGCCCAAGGCTGGACCGTGCTGCAGCTGAAGAGCGGCCCTCCCCCCGGCTCCACTGACTGGCCACACCTGCTGGCCTTGGGGGAGCGCGAACCGCTGCTGGCCTGGCGCGACGGGCAGGCCTGGGTGCAACGGCTGCAACCGCTGGCCGATCGCGTCTACAAGCTCGAAAGCGGCTCAGTCGGCAGCCTCGAGTCATTGCGGCCGGTGCCCCTGCAGCGCCGTGCCCCCGGCCCTGGCGAGCTCGAGCTGGCAGTTGAGGCCACAGGTCTCAACTTCAGAGATGTACTCAATGCCCTGGGGCTACTGGCCAGCTACAGCCGTGAGCTAGGCATGGCCGAAGGCGCCCGCATGCCCTACGGCGGGGAATGCGTTGGCCGGGTCGTGGCCGTGGGCCCCGGGGTCGACCCCGCGCTAATCGGTCAGCGCCAGCTGGCAGCCCTGGCTGTGGGCAGCCTTGCCAGCCATGTGGTCTGCCGTGCCGCCCTGTGCGTGCCGCTGCCCGAAGGGCTCGATGCAACCCTTGGGGCCAGCGTCAGCACCGCCTTCTTAACAGCGATCTACGGTCTCCAAACCCTGGCCAAACTTGGTCCGGGCGACACCGTGCTGATCCACGCCGCCGCCGGTGGCGTCGGCCAGGCCGCCCTGCAGGTGGCCCAGCGATGCGGCGCCCGCGTGTTTGCCACCGCCAGCGCCACCAAACAGCAGGGATTGCTAGACCAGGGCGTCGAGGCGGTGTTCGATTCGCGCAGCCTCGACTTTGCCGACCAGCTGTTGGCCGCCACCGGCGGGCAAGGCGCCGATGTGGTTCTCAACAGCCTCAAGGGCGACTGGGTTGACGCGAGTTTTAAGGCTTTGGCTCAGGGCGGGCGCTTTGTCGAACTCGGCAAGATCGAGATCTGGAGCCGTGAACAGGCAGCCCAGCGGCGCCCCGATGCCACCTATCTTCCCTTTGACCTCCTCGAGGTGGCTGCTGCCGAGCCCGAGCTGGTGAGGGGGCTGCTGCTGCAGTTGCTGGCCGATCTCGAAACGGGGGCTTACCAGCCGATCCCGCTGCAGACCTTCGAGCTGGCCCGCAGCATCGACGCGTTCAGGCTGATGGCCCAGGCGCGCCACGTGGGCAAGGTGGTGATCACACAGGGCGAACGTGCCCCGGCCTGGGTGATCCAAGCCACGCCGACCTATCTGGTGAGCGGCGCCTTCGGCGGCATTGGTTCCCAGCTGTGCCGGTGGCTGGTTGCCCGCGGCGCCCGCTCGCTGCTGCTGCTGGGCCGCCAGCCCGACAGCGCGCTGGTGCGGCAATTGGAGGCACAGGGCGTGCACTGTGAGTCCCTGGCCCATGATCTGACCAGCAGCAATCTGGCCCCACTGGTGCAGGCCCTGCACGGCAAGACCATAGCCGGGGTCTTCCACGCCGCAGGCCGTCTCGATGACGGCCTGCTTGAGGGTCAGACCGCCGAGCGCCAAGCTGCGGTCATCGCCCCCAAATGGACTGGCTGGCAGCATCTGGAGCAGGCCTGCCGCCAGGCGGGGTGCCATCCACGCTTTGGCGTTGCCTTCTCGTCGATGGCTGCCCTGCTTGGCTCCCCTGGCCAGACCAGTTATGCCACCGCCAATGCGGCTCTCGATGGGTTGGCCGTGGGAGCGAGCAGCTGGCCCCTGCTCTCGGTGCAGTGGGGTCCCTGGGGCGGGGCTGGCATGGCCGCCGGACTCGAGCGTCGCTTTGCAGCCCTAGGTGTGGGTCTGCTGCCGCCCGAGCAGGCGTTTGAAGCCCTCGATCTGCTGCTGGAGCGTGGCCGAGCCGGTGCGGTGGCCGTGCTCAACAACGACTGGCCCACCCTCGCCGCTCAACTGGGGCGCCGCCAGGCGTCGGTGCTGCAGCACTTGCTTGCCGCTGCTGACAACCCCGCCGATGGCGCCGAGGGCGAGGCCCTGCGCCGCCAGCTCGCCGCCGCCGATGCCGGCGAGCGCCGCGAGCTGGTGGTCGCCCTGCTGCAGCAGCGCCTGGCCCGGGTCATGGGCCTGGCCGATGCCGCCAGCCTCGATCCGGGCGATTCGCTGTTTCACATCGGCCTCGACTCGCTGATGGCGGTCGAGCTGGCCGCCGGCATCCAGCGCGACCTGGGTGTCAAGCTCGAGCTCGAATCGCTGGCGGGCGACCCGACCATCGAGGCCCTCGCAACGGTGCTGCTCGAAGGTCTCCTCGATCCGCGCGGCGGCGAGCGCGTGCTCGACCTGGGGCGCGAAGCCCGGCTGCCCGCCAGTTGGCAGCTGCCGGCAAGTACTGGCACCGCCACACCCCCCGGCGAGGCGATCCTGCTCACCGGTGCCTCCGGCTTTTTGGGGGCTTACCTGCTGGCCGGCCAGCTCGAGCGCTGGCCCGAGCTCAAGGTGCGCGCTCTGGTGCGTGCCGACAACGCCGCCACTGGCCTGGCGCGCATCCGCAGCAACCTGCAGCACTACGACCTCTGGCAAGAGGGCTGGGGCGAGCGCCTCGAAGCGATCCCCGGCGATCTGGGCCAGCCTCGCTTTGGCCTCAGCGAAGACGCCTTTGCAGACCTTGCCGAGGGCCTGGGGGGAATCTTGCACAACGGCGCCCAGCTCAGCCAGATGGCCCCCTACAGCCAGCTGGAGGCCGCCAACGTGGGCGGCACCCAGACCGTGCTCGATCTGGCCGTGCACCCCGCCGCCGGCCAGCCCCTGCCGGTGCAGCTCATCTCAAGTGTGGCGGCGTTTGAAGCGGCCGCTTACCGCAACCGTGAGGTGCTGGAAAGTGACGACGTGAGCGAATGGCGCGGCATTCACGTCGGCTACTCCCAGACCAAGTGGGTGAGCGAACGGCGGGTGCTGGCCGCCGGCGCCGCGGGCCTGCCGGTGACGGTCTACCGGCCGCCCCTGATCGGGGGGCACTCGCGCACAGGCGCGTGGCACACCGACGACCTGCTGCACCGTCTGCTGCGCGGCTGCCTCGCCCTGGGAATGGCCCCCGATCTGCCCTGGGAACTCGATCTGGTGCCGGTTGACTACGTCGCTGATGCCGTGACAGCGCTGGCCTGGACCCCAGAAGCCGTGGGCCGCAAGCTGCACCTGCAGCATCCCGAGCCGATGCTGCTGGCCGACCTGCTCGGCAGCCTGATCGAGCGCGGCGCACCGCTCGAGCTGGTCAGCATGGACCGCTGGCTTGAGGCAATCAATGGCGATCCTGCCAATCCCCTGTTCCCGATCCGAGCCTTCTTTGTGCGCCGCTGGGGCGACGAGCAACTCACCTACCCCGAGCTCAACCAGGCAGGGGTGCGGGCGCGCCCCAGCTGCCGCGCCACCGTGGAGCTGCTGGCCGCCCATGACGTGCGCTGCCCGGGCTTTGAAGCCCTGATCAGCCCCTATGCCCGCAGCCTGATCACCGATCTGGCAGCCTCTTGAGTGCGACGGGCTTGATCGCAGCCGGCCTCTCTGCAGCCTTGCTGGGCGCCCTGGGGCTGCAGCTTCTGCTCACGCTCCTGTTCGCACAAATCGTGCGGCGGCGCCTGGGCCAGCGGCCCGCCTTGCCCAACCC
>CAYFMB010000038.1:0-11267 GCA_964344095.1 uncultured Klebsiella sp. | reverse complement strand
TTGCCGCAACCAGAGGCGCCCAGCAAGGTGAAGAATTCACCTTTGAACAGCGTCAAATCAAGATGATCGACGGCAACCAGGGACCCGAAACGTCGAACTAGCCCTTGCAGCTCCAGGGCAGGCTCTTGGCTCGGTATGGCTTGAATCATGGCGCGGTCTGCCTTGGCGATCCAGGCTTGATCCCGGAGTGTTGATCAACCGCTTCATTGTGTATCTGGTTGGATGCATCTGTTTCAGCTTTGACAAATGTTCATTCGCGCTCTGTGTGATTAGAGGCCTGCTTGGTGGCGCAGCTTAAGCGTTGTGTTTGCCTGTGTTTTTTTGACGAACAAGCTTTTTGATCCATCGCCATGCTTAACCAAGCAGCATGAATGTCTGATCAGATGTTTGACCAAGCAGAGTTCAGGGCCCTGAATTCAGCCGTTGTCCTAAGATTTTGGCGGCATCCAGGCCTGCCTGAATCGCGCCTTCGTAGTAGCCCGCCCAGCGGGTTGACGATTCGGTCCCGGCCCAGACGATCTGGCCAACAGGTTCGCGCCAGGCGTGACCCACGCTGGTCCAGGTGCCTGGTGTCATGTAGCCAGAGAAGGCCCCCGTCGTCCAGGGGTCGGTGTTCCAGTCCTTTTCGATCATCTCTACGGTCTCGCCAGCGCGCGGCCCCCAGTACTGAATCAGATCGTCGAGGATTCGTTGACGTCGTACAGCTGCGGGCAGTTCAGACCAGTGGATGGCACGATCGGCGGCAATAAAGCCCGCCAGCACTCCCGGCACGCCTGAGGGTGGAGATGAGTCGGCTGTGAGTTGCACGGTGGGCAGATTGCCTTGGCCGTAGCCGTTTAGCCCCTCATCCCTCCACCAGGCGTTCTCGTACACGCAGAGGATCTTGATCATCGATCCCATGGGTGTCCGCTGCCACAACCTGGTTGTTGCAGGGGGCAGAGCCGGCTCAAACATCAGTCGTGTCCGCAATGCCGGTGGGATCGCTACCACCACCCCACGGCAGCGATGACTGCTGCCGTCGGCAGCCTCAACCTGATAGGTCCCATCGCGATCGCGCTCGACACGCAACGCCGCTGCACTGGTTCTGATCTCGCCCCTGAGCTGGTCAGCTAGCAGCTCAGGAATTTGCCCGGCGCCGCCCTTGATCAGCCAGGTTTCGGGAGCCTCCGCCTGGGGTGAAGCTTTCTGGGTCAGGGCCAGATGCAGGATTGATGCATCCGTCGGTTCAAACCCGCCAGAGCCGCCGACGCGGCAGTACCACTGCAGGATGGCGTGGGCCAGGGGCGCCGTGCTGCGGCCTTGCATCCAGGTTTCGATCGTCTGGTTGTCGAGTGCTCTGGCATTGGGCGTGAGCCAGGGCTGTTCAGCGTTGACGCTGGCCACCAGCTCCAGAAACTCGCGGTGAAGTTTGAGCGCCGCGTCCCGTTCGCTTTGGGGCACCGGCACATCCCCATAGGCGACATCGAGGAAGGATCCAGCCCAATCCGTCTGCATGGGGCTTTCGCAGCGCCGGCTGTTCCAGACAAGAACCGTTCTGCCGTCGAAATGGCTGTCAAAGGTCTCCAGGCCGAGGTCGTCGACCAGCGCTTTGAAGCGGTGGTGCGTCGCGCCGATCCACTGACCACCCAGATCCATCCACCAGTCGCTGATCGTCTGCTGCCGCAGGCAGCGGCCGCCCAACCGCGCTGCTGCCTCCAGCACTGTGACGCCGAGGCCCTGTTGCTCTAGGGCTCGGGCTGCGATCAGACCGGAGACACCCGCGCCGATGACGACGGCATCGTTCATCGGAGCTCAGGCGAGCAGGCCATCAATCCGTTGGGCGAGCGCAAGATCAAGGGTCGAGAGCCCACCGGCGTCATGGGTGGTGAGATCGATCACCACCTTGTTCCAGACGTTGAACCATTCGGGATGATGACCCAGGGTTTCGGCGATCAGGGCGACACGGCTCATGAAACCGAAGGCCTCATTGAAATCGGCAAAGCGCAGCTCGCGGTGCAATTTGCCGTCGACCAGGCTCCACTGCGGCAGTTGCTCCTTCAAGTTGGCGATCTGTTCGGTGGTGAGGGGTTGGGCGCTCATGGCAGTCAAGGTGTCGTTCTTTAGCCTTCCATCCACGACACAATGGTGTCATGGCTCAGCCGACGTTCCACTGCACCATCGCGACAGCTGCCGGGGTTGGCCTGATGTCATTGGCAGTTGTCACCCCAGCTCTGGGCCCTCTTGCGTTGGCTGGAGCCCTCCCCCTCCGGGATCCCGGGCGAGGGCTCATTGGAACGGTGACGCTCGCTTCCATCCCCGACACGCCTGGGGCCGCCGGAGCTGTGAGGCCGGTGGCTTCGGTTGATCTGCAGCGCTATGGCGGTCGCTGGTACGAGATTGCGCGGATCCCAGCCTGGTTTCAAAGCAGCTGTGTGCGCGACACCACCGCCACCTATCAGCTGCGCGATGACGGCAGGATCACGGTCATCAATGAGTGCCTCAGACGCAACGGCACGATTGATCGGGCCAGAGGCGTGGCCCGCAGCATCGATCCATCCACCAATGCGCGTCTGCAGGTGAGCTTTGTCAGCTTCCTTGGTTGGCGTCCGTTCTGGGGTGACTACTGGATTCTTGGTTTGGACCCCGACTACCGCTGGGCGGTCGTGGGGGATCCCAGTCGACGTTTCGGATGGATCCTGGCCCGCACCCCTGGTCTTGAGCCGGCCACCCTCGATGCCACCTTTGCAGTGTTTGAACGCAACGGCTACCAACGTGATCGCTTTGTGCTGACGCCGCAGGGGCACTGAGTTCAGCTGCCGATCAATGTCAGGGAAATGCTTCTGTGGGCCGGGTTGTCACGATGCTCCCATAGATACACCTCCTGCCAGGTCCCGAGCAGCAGACGTCCGGCTGCGATTGGCAGACTCAAACTGGTGCAGGTCAGCGCCGTGCGGATGTGGGCGGGCATGTCGTCAGCTCCTTCGTCGTCATGGCGGTAATGGCGATCCCGGGGCACCAGGTCGCGCAGGTAGGCCTCGAGATCGGCGAGGACGCGCGGATCGGCGTTCTCATTGATCGTCAGCGAGCAGCTGGTGTGCAGCGCCATCGCCACACAGAGGCCCTGTTGGATGCCGCTGGCTGTGATTTCGGCATCGATCCGGCTGCTGAGTCGGATGAAGCCAGGTCCCTGAGGATTGACCTGAAGGATCGCGTTGTGTTGCTGCATCAGGCCTGCAGGCACGATGCCTGCAGCGGGTGTGAATAGGCTCAGTTCCATTCTGGCTACCTCATCCATGTCGGTGCCATCAATGCCGTCCGTCCCGGTTGCTGTTGTCGCTTCCCTGCTGCTTGCATCCGCCCTGCAGCCCCAGGCCGCGCTGGCTCAACGGGTGGTGCCGAAGATCGGTGCGATCTGCCCGATGGGCTACGTCGACATGCTCAACGGCAAGTGCAGCACGCTGGGCTTGATGCGCTACACGGTGCAGCCCACCCAGGGCAAGGCCTGCCCTGCCGGTTGGATGAATGTGGGTGGTGGCTACTGCCGCAGGAAGTAGACCATGGTCGCGATCACCTGCCGCTACGACGGTGAGCTTCGCTGCCATGCGCTGCACAACCCCTCGGGTGCCACGCTGCTGACCGATGCACCGGTGGACAACCAGGGCAAGGGGGAGCAGTTTTCACCCACCGATCTGGTGGCCACAGCTTTGGCAACCTGCGTGCTGACGATCATGGGCATCACCGCCGATCGTCATGGTTGGCGCCTCGATGGCTGCCAGGCCCGTGTTGAGAAAACCATGACCACGAGTGGGACGCGCAAAATCGCGTTGCTCGAGGTCTGGATCACCCTGCCACCGGGTTTGTCAGACGAGCAGCGCAGCTTGTTGCAGCGCTCTGGCGAGGGCTGTCCGGTCAAACGCAGCCTGGAGGGAGCGGTGCCGATGCGGCTTCACTGGATCTGAGCCTGCGCCTCGCTGGCGGCGACCTGCGAGGGCTGCTGCAGGGAGCGAACATCGGGCAGGTAGCGCTTTCGGTCCTCCAGCCGCTGCAGTTCCAAGGCGATGTTCTGGATGTAGGCGCTGACATCGGAGCCGCTGCGCTCCAGACCCTTGAGCACCGTCAGATCATCAAGGAGATGGTCGATGCGGTTGTTGATGCGCTCCAGCTGCACGTCTCGCATAACCGTCTCGTTGAGGGCTGTTCACAGCCTGTTGCGGTGTCTGACACTGGCGTGCTGTACGGCGCTGCAGCTCGATGGCGAATCTGCGTAGCTTTCGCGACCTGCAGACAGATCTGCAGGCCGCATGGGGCGACGTCAGCATCGGCCAGGGGCCCGATGTCGACGTTCTGATGGTCCCCTCCCTGTCGATGGAGCGGGGCCAGATGGCCCAGATCCAAGGGGCTCATCACTACGAGGAGCGCCAGCTGTTCGCGTTGATCCGCCTGCGGGACCCAGGCGTGCGCATGGTTTATGCCACCAGCAAACCCTTGGCGGACTTGGTGGTGGATGCGGTGCTCGAGCTGCTGCCTGGGGTGCCCGCCTCCCATGCGCGCCGGCGCCTGCACCTGCTCGACACCGATGACGCCTCCGATCGTCCACTCACCGAAAAACTGTTAGAGCGGCCGGCCCTGTTGGCGCGCATGGCCGAACTGCTGCGCCCAGGGCGCAGCTTTATCAGCTGTTTTGTGGTGACGGAGCTCGAGAGGGAGCTCTCAGAACGCCTGCAGATTCCGTTGCTGGGCACCGATCCTGCCCTGGGTTTCTGGGGCAGCAAGGCCGGCAGCCGCGCCTTGTTTGCCCGTTGCGGGGTCCCTCATCCAGCGGGTTCGCCGTTGGTCTACAACGCCGATGACCTCGCCGAGGCCATCGCCGAGCTCTGGGAGGCCCATCCCGATCTGAACCGTTGCGTTGTCAAACTCAACGAGGGGTTCAGCGGTGAGGGCAATGCCCCGCTCGATTTTGGCCCGCTGACCCTGGCCGACCTGAGTGGTCAGCAACGCCGCCGCCGCCTGCGCCAGGCGCTCGAGGTGCTGGCCATGCCCGCCCCCGACTGGATGGCGTTGATGGCGCACATGGGGGCCTTGGTGGAGGCCTGGCTCGATGGCGGCGAGGCGCTCAGCTCCCCCAGCGTGCAGGGCACCATCCATCCGCCGGCGCCGGGATGCCCGCCGCGGGTTGAGCTGCTGTCCACCCACGAGCAGGTGCTGGGCGGCCCCAGTGGTCAGACGTACGAGGGTTGTCGCTTTCCCTGCGATGACGCCTACCGCTTGGAGCTGATGCGTCATGGTCAGGCGATCGGCGAGGCCCTGGCTGCCGAGGGGGCACTCGAGCGCTATGCCGTCGATTTCATCGCCCGTCGTTTCGGTGATCGCTGGGATGTGCAGGCAATCGAGGTCAACCTTCGGCAGGGGGGGACCACCCATCCCTATTTGGCCCTCAGTGCCATCACCGCCGGACAGCTGGATCTCGAGACCGGTCTGTACCGCTCGCCCACCGGTCAACCGCTTCATTACGAGGCCACCGACACCTTCTGCGATGCGGCCCTGCGGGGTCTGCTGCCAATCGATCTGATCGACATCGTCGCCGAGGCGGGGCTGCATTTCGATCCGGCCAGGCTGCGGGGCAGCGTTTTCCACCTGCTGGGTTGTCTGTCGGAATACGGCAAGCTCGGCATGACATGCATCGGCCGCAGCCCAACGGAGGCCGCTCAGGTGTTTCGATCCACGCAGCAGCAGTTGCTGCAGCAGGCGATGGGCAAACGCTGAGCCATGCCGGACGCCATGCTGGCCAGGTCGGCTCCTGTTCTCCATGGCACCAGCAGGCCCAGCCCTCGCGCAGCTGCAGCAGCATCTGCACCAGACCCGCGTGCTGGGCTCGATCAGCAGCGCTCTGTATTACGACCAAAACACGGTGATGCCCGCTGCCGGTGCCCCTTGGCGCGGTGAGCAGCTGGCTCTGCTGGCCCAGCAGTTGCACGAACGCCAGAGCAGTGCCATGTATGCCGATCTGGTGGCAGCAGCGGAAGCAGAGCTCAGTGCCGATGCACCGCCCCAGCAGCGTCGCAACCTGGAGTTGCTGCGGCTGGAGCTCGAGCGCCAGCGCTGCCTCGACCCGGCCCTGGTGGCAGCCCTGGCCCGGGCCCAGTCGCGGGGCAATGCCATCTGGCAGGAGGCTCGTGCGGCTGATGACGTTGCCTTGTTCGCCCCGGCCCTGCGGGAGCTGATCGCGCTCAGGCGTCAGCAGGCTGACCAGCTGGCGGCTGCCGAACCGGTCGCACGCTCGCCCTGGGAGGTGCTGGCCCAGCCCTTTGAGCCCGACATCAGCAAAGCGCGTTTGCAGGACTTGTTTGCGCCGCTCAAGGCCGAGTTGCCCGTCCTGTTGCAGAGGGTTGCGGCCACGGCGGAGCCCATCAATGCAACACCGGCCGCGTTGTCCGAACCCCTGCAGGAGCAGTTGTGCGCTGAGCTGCTCGAGCACTGGGGTTATGACGCCAGTCGCTGCCAGCGCTCGCGCTCGGCCCATCCGTTCTCGTGCACGGTGGGACCTAGCGATTTCAGAATCACCACGCGTGTGGTGCCCGGCCAGCCGCTGTCGGCCTTTCTGGCCACGGCCCACGAGTGGGGACATTCGCTGTACGAACAGGGCTTACCCCGCGGCGATGACCACTGGTTCCCCTGGCCCCTGGGCGAGGCCACCTCGATGGGGGTGCACGAGTCTCAGTCGTTGTTCTGGGAATGCCGGGTGGCCCGCAGCCGTGCTTTTGCCGAGCGCTGGCATGGCCGCTTTTGCGCTGCTCTGGGCTCTGACCCTTGGGGCGGTGGCTTGAGCTTCTGGCGGGCGCTCAACCCGATGAAGCCCGGCTTGATCCGTGTCGAGGCCGATGAGCTGAGCTACTGCCTGCACATCGTGTTGCGTTTCGAGCTGGAGCTGGCGCTGCTGGAGCAGGAGATGCCGGTCGAGGAACTGCCAGAGCAGTGGAATCAGCGGATGAACGAACTTCTCGGTGTTCAGCCAACCACTGACGCAGAGGGTTGTCTTCAGGACATTCATTGGGCCGAGGGCTTGTTCGGCTACTTCCCCAGCTATGCCCTGGGCCATTTGATCAGCGCCCAGCTCTCAGCAACCTTGGAGCAGGGTGGTCGTTCGATCGAGGGGCTGATTCGCAGCGGTGATGAACGCGAACTGCAGTCCTGGCTGGGCCAGACGGTCTGGCCGATCGGCCGCGCCATGAATGCCGAGCAGCTGGTCGAGCAGGTGAGCGGCCGCCCGCTCAGTGCAGAGCCGTTCCTGGCCTATCTGCGCACCAAGCTGGCGGCGCTGGTCGATGGCGCTTGAGCCACGGCTGCTCACACGCGGCCATGGCTCTGCTTCCTGCTCGGCAGAGCAGCCTGGAGGCCACTCTTTAAGATGCCGGGCTGCAATTGCGTGCCCAGCCCCCATGGCCAACATTGACCACGCCCCAAGTCGCACCATGCTCAATCTGTTGCATGTGCTGCCGGCCTTTGCCGATGAGGGCGAGCTGCGGCTCAACGCGATTGTCGAGCTCAATTCGATGACGATCAACAAATATGAGCTGATCACCGAAACCGGTCACCTCAAGCTCGATCGCGTCGGTTACTCCTCACTGGCCTATCCCTTTGCCTATGGCTGCATCCCCCGCACCTGGGACGAAGATGGTGACCCGCTCGACATCGAGATCGTTGGTGTCACCGAACCCCTGATTCCCGGCTCGCTGGTCGAGGCTCGCATCATCGGCATCATGACCTTTGACGATGGCGGTGAGGTCGACGACAAGGTGATCGCGGTGCTTGCCGATGACAAGCGCATGGATCACATCACCAGCTACACCCAACTCGGTGAGCACTGGGTCAAGGAAACCCAGTACTACTGGGAGCGTTACAAGGATCTGAAAAAGCCTGGCACCTGCAAGGTGAATGGCTTCTTGGAGGCCGATGAAGCCGTGCGCATCATCAAGGAGTGCGAACAGCGCTACCTCAACACCATTGACGCCAAGCTGGTGAACTGATCCGCTGTCGTGGGCCCCGCAGCGATCAGGCTGATCCCGAAAACAATCTGCAGATCCGCTGCTGGGGCCCTGCGGGGCCCCTTTTTCTCTTTAAGGTATTTCTACTTAACCGATTGTCCCGTGTCGTTTGCTCGCCTTCCTGCTGCCGGCCCCCGTGGGGGCTGCTCCAGGGGGGTTGAGCGTGCCGGTACCGAGTCCAGCGTGCGCGATCACGCCAGCTTGGATCACAACGCGGCAGAACACACGGCGCTCAAATGGGGCTGCGATGGTGAGCTTTCGGCCCTGGATCTTCAGCGCATTCTCGAACGACTGGAGGCTGTCGATCCTGCAGCCGAAGCGCTCATGAGCCATTTCAGCAGCCCTCAGGCCGGCTGAAATGGCGCGCTGAACTGTTGGCGTGCCAGAGCTCTGGCTTTGCCGTCGCGGCTGGCCAATCCGCAGATTGCCTCGACGGGCAGGCCTCCGAGCGGTAACCCCTGGGGCAGGGCCGCTGCACCCCTGGCCGGTACGTCAAACACCGGCAGTTGCCTGAGCCCATTGGGGCTCAGTTGGTCTTCCAGTTGCGCCAGGTTGGCGCTGCTTGGCAGCCAGACCAGATCACCCCGCAAGCAATCGCTTAAGGGCAGCCCCCGCTCCCGCGACAGACCACGCTGCAGGTCGCCGAGGGTGGCCAGGCCGATCACCCAGTCGCCCTCGGCCACCAGCAGGCAATGGCCATGGCTATCCACCAGCGTGGACAATGCTTCGGCTGCTGAAGTTGTGCCGCTCAGCACCAATGGTGCCTCGGGTTCAAAGGCTTCGTTGACGGCGAGGGTGGCCAACTGTCCGCGCCGTTGTTCCTCAATGGGGTCGGGCCCGAGCAGGCCTGGATCCTGCAAACCCTGCCAGCGTTCGACCAGGGCGGCACTGAGGCCAGCGGCTGCCATCAAGGGCAGCACAATGCGAATGTCACGGGTCAGTTCGAACAGCAGCAGCAGGGCGGTCAGGGGGGCGCGGGCACTGCCAGCCAGCACAGCGGCCATGCCGACCATGGCGTAGGCGGGCGGTTCGGCCACGGCCAGGTGCAGCCCTCCCGCACCGAGCAACTGCCCGTAGCAGTTGCCCAGCACGGCTCCGAGAACAAGCGATGGGGCAAAGCCGCCGCCGACGAAACCGGCGGCATTGCTGATGCCGGTGGCCAGCAATTTGGCGCCCAGCAGCAGCACCAGGGTCAGCAGCGGCACCCCACCGGCGCTGCCCAGCAGCGCTTCAATGGTGTCGTAGCCAACGCTGAGCACCTGGGGGAAGACCAGGGCGATGACGCCCACGGCCAGGCCGCCTAGGGCGCCAGGCAAGCCTAGGGGCAGCCGTTGCAGCAAGCTTTGCAGTCGGGCTGAGCGGCCCGCTTCGAGCAGGCGGATCAGGGCCCAGGAGAGCAGGCTGGCCAGGACCCCCAGTCCCAGATACAGCGGCAACTCCCAGAGCGAGCGCACGTCGTAGGCGGGCAGCCGCAAGATCGGCGTGTCGCCCAGGCCGATCTGAACCACCAGGGTGGCGCAGACGGCTGCCACCAGCACGGCCCGCAGGCTGGGTCGCCCCCCCAGGGTGCTGAAGCTGCCTTCAAAGGCAAAGAAGACGCCAGCGATCGGTGCCTTGAACCCTGCCGCCAGGCCCGCGGCCACCCCTGCGGCCACCAGCGCTTTCTGGTTCTGGGGTGTCAGCCTGGCTCGAAGGGCCACCCAGAGCCCCAAGTTTCCGCCTGACTCGACACTGGGTCCCTCAGGACCAAGCGACGCACCGCTGCCCAGGCTCAGTGAGGCGGTCAACAGGCGCAGCCAGGGCACTTTTGGTGCGGCGCTGAGAGCTCCGTCGGCCATGGCCATCAGGCTGGGCAAGCCTGGACCCAGTTCACCGAGCCAGCGGCGCAGCACAGCGACCACGGCGCCGCCAAGGGTTGGCACCACCAGCACCGGCCACAAGCGGATCCAATTGGGAACCGTCAGGCTGGGCAGCGGCGGCGGTTCGGGCGGTGGCGGTGGTTGGGGCAGAAAGCCCAGACCACCCAGGCCAATGTTGAGCAGCGCTTCGAGCGGTTTGCCGGGCAGCGGTGGCACCGGGGTTGGCGGTGGCGGCGGCGCAGCCGGCAGGTCCAGAGGATGCAGCCCGCTTCGGCCAATCGTGCCGAGGGCTTCGACAAAGGGGCCGAACAGCAGCGCGTTGATGAAACCCAGTAGCTCGTGAAAACCAACCACCGCCAGGCCGGTGAGTACGCCCACCAGTCCTGCCCAGGCGAGCAGATTCCACTGGACCGGTGGTGTCTGGTCCCCGTCAGGCTTCGGGGCGAACGGCTGCAAAGATCTCCTCCAGGATCTCCGTGGCGCCCTGCTCCCGCAGCCTGCGGGCCAGGGTGATGCCGAGGCTCTCGGGGTCACTCTGATCGCCGCGCACCTCGTCGCGGATCAGGCGCACCCCATCGAGGCTGGCCACCATGCCGGTGAGCACCAGGTCATCTCCGTCGAAGCGGGTGTTGACGCCGATCGGCACCTGGCAGCCGCCCTCGAGTTCGCGCAGAAAGGCGCGCTCGGCCAGGCAGCGGCGGGCGGTGGGGGTGTGCTCGAGCACCTTGATCTGCTCGAGCACAGCGGTGTCGCCGTCGCGGCATTCAATGCCCAGGGCACCTTGGCCCACCGCATGCAGCGAAATGCTCGGATCGATCAGCTCATGGATGCGATCACCGAGGCCGAGACGACCCAGGCCAGCGGCCGCCAGGATCAGGCAGTCGAACTCGCCGGCGTCAAGCTTTTCGAGGCGGGTGATGACGTTGCCACGCACATCTTTGAATGTGAGGTGCGGGAAGTGGTGGCGCAGTTGGGCCAGGCGCCGCAGCGAACTGGTACCCACCACCGCGCCCTCGGGCAGGGTCGCCAGGGTTTTGTCCTTGTGCTTGTCATGCACCACCAGCGCATCGGCCGGGTCTTCCCGTTCGGTGATGCAGCCCAGCATCAGCCCCTCGGGCAGGTTGGTGGGCAGGTCCTTGAGGCTGTGGACGGCGATGTCGGCCCGGTCCACCAGCATCTGGGCTTCCAGTTCCTTGGTGAACAGGCCCTTGTCGCCGATTTTGGCCAGAGCCACATCGAGGATCTTGTCCCCCTGGGTGGCCATGGCCTCGATCGTGATCTCGAGGCCGGCATGGGCCTTGGCGAGTTCGTCGCGCACCCAGTGGGTCTGCACCATCGCCAGCTGGCTGCGGCGTGAGGCGATGCGCAGGGGATTGGCCATCAGAAC
>CAYFMB010000037.1:0-11404 GCA_964344095.1 uncultured Klebsiella sp. | reverse complement strand
CATGAAGAAGACCGGCGGCAAGGCCGACCCCAAGCTCGCCAACCAGATCCTCAACACCAAGCTCAAAGGTTGAGATTGAGAAGGCGACGTTGGCTAGTTTGGCTGCTTGACTGAGCTTTGCCGCCGCGCATGCGGCGTAACTTAAAGATAATCTAAAGCTTCGGGTCTGCCTCTTCATTTGAATAGTCGCCCCCGCTAATATTTAATGCTCAAATTCTTGCTTGGGATTGGTGTATTCAGGCTCTAAGTTTGTCGGTGTTGCGGCCTTGGCGCTGCTGTTCGCGCCCTGTCCAGCGGCGTTGGCGGCGAACCCTGAAGAGCAGGAGTCCCAGGGTGCAGGCCAGCAGAATAGAAGTCCTGGCGAGACAAGGGTGCTGGCAGGTTCGCCGACGCCCCAGCTGACCCCTCCGGTGCCCAGAGCCGACATGATCCGTGATGGTGCTGACCAGTTGGATCGGCAGCAAAGAGAGCAACGTTTCAAAAAAGAAGAGGCTAAAGATCAGGTTGCACCTAGCTTTCAATCTTTGTTTGGTATCCCTTTGCGGGGCGAAGATTACAAGCCCAGCCAGCAGATTCGTTGTGATGCGTTGCGCCATCTGAAGACGCCATCGACGTACCGCCGCTTGGATTCCTATTTCCGTCCTGAGGTTGTCTTGCCTCGGGCTAAGGAATCAGAGTTCCTCAAGCGCGATTTCATGACCGGTGACTGGGGAAAAGTAAGAACAAACCTCTACAAATCTGGGATTGATATCTACGGCTGCCTGGGATTCGACAACCTCAATGTGTTGCAAGGTAATTTGTCGTCGGTGCCCATTGTTCGATCGGATCCTCCCAATGTCACGGACCAGCAGAACTATGTACAGCTGTATGGACTTGACTTTTATTCTGAACTTGTCAAGAAAGATTGGAAGGGTGGTCAGCTTCACTTCTCGTTCGCCTGGCCTGAAAGCAAGCCGATCTGGTTGTTTGGCAATGCACTGACCCCGATCAGGACCCAATCTGTGCATGGCAATTTCTACTACGATGTCGGCACTGCTCGAGATAACAACGGTTCTGCCAATTCGGCATCCGCTTATCAGGGCTTCAGGGTCTTTGAGATCTGGGCTCAGCAGCGTTATGGCAAGAAAAAGCAGAACTTTGTGCGTGTTGGCAATATCTACCCCTGGATCAATTTCAACAAGTCTATGTTGGCTGCGATGTTCAATTTTTGGACATTTGACGAGCCTGGTAGTCTCGGTACCAACAAGAATACGGGTCGTGGTCCAATTTATCCGACAGCGCCTTTGGGTGTGCAATGGCAGCAAATGATCAATGACAACATGGAATTTCGGGCCCAAGTTGGTGCCGGTTATTATGATCCTTCTTCGGGGATTGACAACCGTCGTGGCCTGACATGGTTTCTCGATAACAACAACGGCATCGAGGGGGTCGCCGAGTTAACTTTTAAGGGTGGCACGTATAGCGAGAACAAGGCTGATTTCGGCTTGCCATGGCTTGTTCATATCGGTGGTCAGTTTCACACTGGCCAGTTGTACAGCAACTATTTGGACGTCAACGGAAACCCCTTTCAACTCTCTGGCCTTGAGCGCCGCTCATATAATTTTAATGGTGGTTTCTATGCAACAATTGAGTCAATGCTTTTCAGGGAAAAAGGTAGTTACAATCAGGGACTAACGGCATTTCTCAAGACAACTCAGTATTTCCTCGATTATGCCAACTTGTTGCGTAATACCTACGTCGGTGGCTTGGGCTACGAAGGCCTGATCCCTGGGCGTGAAACAGATGTTCTGATGGTGGGACTTGGTCTGGTGAACATGACTGAGGGTGCCCAGGCTTGGAACCGGCTTTCTGCATCATGTACGGCGCTTCCCTCGTGCAACAACACGGGTCTCCAGTACGTGCTTGAGGTTGGCTACTCGGCCAAGCTGAGCACCTGGATGTTCATTCAGCCCAGTGTTCAATACCTTGTTCAGCCCTATGGGCGCACCGACTTGGGCAATCTGACCAGCGTCACCCTCTCGCTGGGAATTTCCTTCTGATCTCAAGAGCAAGGGGTGTGCGATCACCCCCATGGCTGTCACCGCGGCAGCAGGCCGCAGGCAAATTTGGGTCCATCGACGCCGCGGTGCACGATCACCGAGCGCCCCATGATCTGGCTGAGGCTGCTCAGGCGGGTGGCGGCCACGACGCTGGTGCTGACGCCGTCGGCATCGGCGATCAGATCGGGCAGATCACCCAGTGGCAGCCCCTTGGCGATAGTGCCATGGCCCCCATGCCCATGGCTATCGGGTCCCATCACCCCTGTCGGATCCCAGTGGGGACCTGCGGCCCCGCCGGGAACGCGTCGTCCGTTCTCCACGGCCGAATCGCAGGAGTGGAACTGGTGAATGTGCAGGCTGTTCCGCCCTGGCAGCAGGCCCTTCACATCGGCTTGGATCACCAGGCCGTGATTGCTCTGGCTGAAGCGCAGGCTGCCCAGTCGGGCGCCGCTGCCTGTGGTGGAGAGTGCGTACACCGGGATCTTGAGGCTGGGCAGCGTTGCGTCGGCTTTGCCACTGCCGTTCAGTCCTGGCAGCATCGGGCTCAGGCCAATCAAGGCCAAGGCCCCGGCCCAAAACCGTGCTCCAGCACGTGAGCGTTGAACTTGAGCAGCCATGAACGCTTTAATGCTTCAGCAACGATAGTGCAGTTTCGCGGTTTAATCGCCTGGCGCTTGGGCCTTGTAGCTGTAGGTCTTGCTGGTTCGGAACACCAGCGCTGAGAGCATCAGCACGGCGATGATGTTGGGCAGGGCCATCAGCGCGTTAAGAGCCTCCGTCGTGGTCCACAGCCATCCCGCTCCTTCAAGGCTGCCGAGCACCACGGCGGCGATCCAGACCAGCCGGAAGACTTGATTGCTGCGGCTGCCAAACAGGTATTCCAGGCAGCGCTCGCCGTAGTAGCCGAACACAATGATGGTTGTGAAGCTGAACAGCAGTGTCGCCACATCACTGATCCAATGGGAGCCCGGCAGCCCCCACTCAAAGGCTCGGTTGACCATGGTGATGCCATCTTGCTGAGCCAGATAGCTGTTGCTGCACAGCACCACCAGCGCGGTCATGGTGCCGACGATGGCGGTGCCGAGGTTGCCCAGCATGGCCACCGTGCCCTGCAGGACGGGATCGTTGGGGCCGGCTACCGCATGCACGATCGGCGTGGTTCCCATGCCGCTCTCCTGGGCAAACAATGCACGGCGCACGCCCGCCGAGATCGTGATCAGCAAGGTGCCGCCGGTGATCGCCCTGCCACTGAAGGCATCGTTGGCGATCGCCGCAAAGGCCTTGGGCACGGTGTCGAGATGCATCAGCAGCACAAGGCCGGTGAAGCTGACATAACCGATCACCATCACGGGCACCAGCACACTGCTGACACGGCTGACGCGGCGAATGCCCCCCTGCAGGATCAGCCACGTGAGTGCGGCCATTGCGGCGCCGCTCAGCAGAGGCGGGACGTTCACCAGATTGCTGAGGCTTTTGCTCAGCTCCATCGACTGCACGCCATTGCCAAGGCCAAAGGTGGCCAGGCTGCCGATTCCGGCAAACATCAGGCCCAGCCAACGTAGGGATGGGGGAAGGCCCTGGCACATGTAGTACATGGGACCACCGACGAGGTTGCCGCGATCGTTCTGGCTGCGGAACCGCACGGCCAAGAACGCCTCGCTGTACTTGATCGCCATGCCGACCAGGGTCACCAGCCAGAGCCAGAAGATCGTGCCTGGACCGCCGATGCTCAGCGTCAGGGCGATACCGGCGACTGAGCCGGTGCCGATGTTGCCGGCCATGGCGGTCATTAGGGCGCCGAACGCCGAGATGCTGCCCTCGCCGGCTGTCGCCTCACGCCCCTGTCTCAGGCTGTGCCAGGCCTGCTGTATGCCGAAGCTGAGCTGACGCAGTGGCAGAAACTGCAGACCCAGGGTCAGGTAAATCCCCAGGTACACGACCCAGTCGACCATCAACCCCCAGAGGAAGTCGTTGGTTTGATCAAGCAGGACTGGGAAGGACATGGCAGGGGTCGGTTGGCAAAGCTCGTGCCAGGCTGATCATCGCCTGGATGGCTCAGTTCGTCCTGGTCGCCACGACTGAAGATTGCGCAAAATCACCAGTTCGCGGCACAGGAACGTGAAGCACCAGGCCACCACCATGGCCGCAAGCACGGGCCAGCGCAGGGTTTCAAAGTGATCCGCGATCAACAATCCGCCGATCAACACCAGCGCGCCGGCAATGGCGATCTCTTCGTAGGGCTCGCCCTGAAAGGTGCGCGGTTCCCGACCGGTCACCACATCGAGCAGGATGCCGCCGCCGGCACAGGTGAGGGCGGCGCAGATCGGAATCCACCACCAGCGCAGTTCCGATTCGATGGCGACCTTGGCGCCGATGATTGTGAATGTCGCCAGACCGACGCTGTCACAGATCGTCAGCAGACGTCGCAATGCAGGGGTGTCCTTGCTGGCCTGGGATTGCAGCTGTGCCAACAGCGAGCCAATGCCAACCACCACGACGACGATGCCCAGGTAGGTGCCGTCTTTGAAGATGAACGGTGGCGAACGCAGGCCGCCCACCAGCAGATCCCGTAGGGTGCCGCCGCCCACAGCCGGCAGCAACGTGAGAATGAAACATCCCCACAGGTCATAACGACGTTGCAGCGCCCGCAGATAGCCCGAGATCGCGAAGGCGGCGGTGCCGATCAGGTCGAGGGCATAGAACCAGGGCGACGCCACCAGGGTGGCAAAGGTGCGACGGCTGGCAGGTCCCAGCGGTCCGATCTGGGGGCCATCGATGCGTGCCTCACGCCAGATCCGGTTGGTCCAGCTGGCCTTGGCAGCCGCTGCAATGCCGCTGGGATCTCCACGACCGGCCCCAACAATGGCAACGCTGCGTCTAACACTGCCCGGATCCAGCAGGCCGAAGCCTTTCTCCACGTCGATGAGTGTCAGCACCTCGTCGAGCATCTGCTGTTGACGGTTGAGGTCGGGTCTGTCCATGAAGCGTGCGGTGATCGCGACCGCTTCCTCGGGGTAACGTGCGGTGTACTGCCACCCCTTGGCCAGCGCCCGCAGCAGTCGAACCAGCTGGCGGCGCCGTTGCGGGTTGTTGAGTTCGGCCGACCTCACATAAAGCCCGTCTTCAAGCAGTGCGCTGTTCTCCTCGCCAAAGCGCACCGTGTAGAGATCGGAGCGCAGTGCACCTGACTCAAGAATCGTCAGATATTCGTCGTAGGTCATGACCGTGGCGCAGTCGACCCGACCGTCGAGCAGGTCGCGTGCATTGGCACGCTGAGGCACCAGCTGGACGTCGCTGAGGCCCATGCCCTGACTGCCCAGCCAGGCCGCAAGATCAAACTGATCGCCGTTCAACCAGCTGCCAATGCGCTTGCCACGCAGATCAGCCGGTTGCTTGACCCCCCTGTCTGTGCGGCAGACCAGGGCAGTGCCCGGCCGTTGCATCAACTGGGCCATGTTGACGATGTCGGCTCCCTGGAGCCGCAGTCGCAGGGCATCAGAGATCCAGCCGATGGCCACATCGGTTTGGCCATCGATCAGACGTTGCAAAGGGTTGATGCCAGGCCCGCCCGGCTGCACCTCGACGTCGAGTCGTTGCTCGTCGAACAGATCCAGCTCCTGGGCGACATAGATCCCCGCAAAGCGGATCTGCGGGGGACCATTGAGCTGCAGCCGCAGGCTGCTGAACGGTCGACTTGCGCCTGGCTGAGCCCTCGATGTGGCGGCTGAACTGACGCCGCTCAGCAGAACCGTGAGCGCCAGGGTCAGCACCGCGAACAGTGCCAGCAGCGGTCTGCGTCGTTTCACGCCAAGACCCTCAACGGCGCGGGAGCTCAGGCTAGGAACAGCGGCCCGATCTGTCTGCCGGCTGCAGGGCTGGCCCTGTCAGCCACCGCGGCTAGTTTCTGAAGGTGAGCGCGGTCAATGCCCGTGGGCAGGCCTCTGATGCTGGCACTGGCTCGCCAGCTTGATTTCAACGGGGCACAGTCGGTCGGGATTGTGACGTTGGTCGCCGCAATTGCTGGTGGAGGTTTTGTCCTCATTGTTCAGGCGTCTCTGCCTCTGGGTATCAGCATCATTCTGGACTTGTTGACCAGCATGATGGTGAAGTTGCTCGCAGTGGTGTTCACACTTCTGGTTGTGGGTGCTCGCTCGCTCTCGGCCATTAGCGCTGAAATGGCGATGCTGCAAATCAGGGGAGAGCGCACACGTCGTGGGAGCGAGGCTGGACGTTCTCTGCTTCATTTGGCCTGGATTCGCATCCTCGCGCCAGCTTTATCGGGTGTTATTCTTTACCTTGATTTCGTCGTTGTTGCTCTGGTTGCAGGCGCTCTGGCTGCCCGTCAGAGTTTCGATTTGTGGGAGCTCATTTACATCGTTGATAGTCTCGACCCGGGCGCGCTTCTGCTTGGTGCGTTGCGCACAGGTTTGTTTATGGGCCTCGCCAGCGCCTATGTGGTGAACGTTGTCGTTCCACGGGCCCGGCGCTTTCCCGATGTGCCTGTGGCGGTCTCGAAGGGTGTGCTGCAGGGCATTGTGCTGATGTTGCTGCTTGAACTGGCCTATCAGCTACTGGCATGGACGTGGGGTCAGCCATGGTCGGCGGCAGCATGAAGCGCAGGCACAAGGAGCCAGCGGCGTTGCCGCCCGGGCTCCCCTGGCCCACAATGCAAGTGGAGGTTGATCGCTGCGGTGGACGGCTCCGATGCGTTCGTTCCCCAGGCTCAGCTGACGCTTAGGCGGCGCGGGCTGCTGTTGTTTGGCTGCAGCGGGGGCTTGCTGTTGCTGGGGGTGCTGGCGCTGTTGCTGCAACAGCAAGGTTGGTTTCAGCCGCAACTTCGGGTTCAGGTGGTGGCGCCGACCAGCCTGGGTGTGATGGTCGGCACGCCGGTCCGGCTCTCGGGGTTGCGCGTCGGTGTGCTCGAGCGCGTCACCCTGCTTTCGGATGGTCGGGTCAGCCTGTCCTTGCGGATCTCCGATCGCTACCGCGCCTGGATCAGTCCGCGCAGCACAGCACGGATCACGATGGACAGCCTCCTGGCTCGGGGCGCCATTGATCTGTCGCCAGCGCCGATGCCGCCGACGCGGGTGCCTGACCGCTTCACCGTCGCTTACACCCGTTCGGTTGGGCTCGAAGAGCTGATCGGCGGAGCCGAGGACACCCGGCGCGAGCTGAACAGTTTGTTGCGGGTCACCCGACGCATCGCCGCTCAGGAGTTGCCGGCGGCGTTGCGGGGGGTGCAGGGAGTCATGGTCCGCAGCAATGACCTGGCCAGCACCATCCAACGCGAGCTGCCCCCGACAACCGCCGAGCTGCGCACCACATTGCGCAGCGTTGATCAGACCGGCCGCGCTGCCACGCGCACCAGTGATGCGCTCGAGCGCAGCTTGGTGGCTTTGACCCCTGAGCTGCTGGCTTCGCTGCAGGAGTTCAGCCGCTTGATGGCCCGCAGCAACCTGCTGCTCCAGGGGTTGCAAGGCCCGCAGCCACCGGCACGTTCACCGCTTGGACCGCCGGCCTCGGCTCCGCTGCCTGCTGCACCACGCCCATGAGCGCTGCAAGCCGTGTGCTGTTCAGATGGGTGCTGCCCCTGGTGGTGACGATGCCATGCATGGCCATGCGCCCGGTGGTTGGACAAACGTCTGCCGGGCAGTTGGGCACGGGCCTTGATCAGTTGCAACGCGTCAGCGAAAACCTTGAGCGTCAATTGGGTTCACGCCATCCCCTCACCTTGCGTTCCTGGGCGCTGGTGGCTTCTTTGCTCGAGATCGAAGGTGATTTTCACGCGGCTGATCAGCTGTATCGGCGCGTGCTGGAGGCCCGTCTCGCCCTCCTGGGGGAGGACAATCTCGACACAGCCGAAGCACTGACGGCCTTGGCCGGTCTGCGCACCAAGCAAGGTCGTTTTGATGAGGCTCAGGCGCTGCACAGCCGTGCCCTTGTGATTCGTGAGCGCCATTTGGGTCCGTCGGCACCCATCACCTTGGAGTCGAAGCACGGTCTGGCCATGCTTGCCAGTCAGCAGGGTCGCTGGGTGGAGGCTGAACGCCTGTTGCGTCAGGTCTTGCTACAGCGACGTCGTCAACTCGGGTCTCAGCAACCAGAAACTCTGCTCGCCCTCAACAGCCTCGGCATGCTGATGGAGCGGCAGTCGCGCTGGTTGGAGGCTGAGAACTTTTATCGTCAGGCGTTGGCAGGATTTGAAAAAGTCTGGGGCCGCGATGATCTGGCCCCGGCTCTGGTCGCAGAAAATCTGGCCCGCAGTTTGATGGTTCGCGGCCGGGCATCAGAAGCGGAAGCCTTGCAGCGGCGAGCCCTGATGAGTCGTGAACGTTTGCTGGGAGTGGACAGCCCGCGACTGGGGATCGCCTTGGGAAACCTTGCCGAAACCCTCACCGTGGAAGGCCGCGTTGATGAAGCCAGGGGTTTGCTCGAACGCGCTGTCCAGCTCCTCGCGCGTGGTGCTGGCAGTCAGTTTCCCGAGACGATCACGCTGCGCCAGAACCTGGCCATCAACCATTGGTTGCACGGGCGTTCCAGCGAAGCGATCCAGTTGTTTGCCGCAGCGCTGGATGATGAAACGCTGAATTTGCAGCGTGAGGTGCCCTTGCAGCCTCGTGCTGATCGCGCGTCTCTGCTGGCAAGCGTCGGCGATGCCTGGCTGGTTGCCTTTTCGCTCGCAGCTGAGCAGCGCGATCAGCCCGAAGCGGTTGATCTGGCGTTGCGGGCCAGGCTGAATCGCCAGGGATTGCTCCAGAGCCTTGAGCGCTTTCAGGCTGTTTTGCAACGGCAGGCAGGATCGCGACGCGATCTATTTGAGAGATTGCAGGCCTTGCAGACCAAGCTGGCTGATCTCACGTTGGAGCGGGATCGCCGTCAGCAGCTTGAGAGCTTGCGACTGGATCTCGAGCGGCAGCTTTATCGCCAGTTGCCTCAGATTCAGCCAAGGATTGTGACACCCGCTGCCGTGCAGGTGGTGTTGCCCGCTGATGCGGTTTTGGTTGAACTTCAGCGTTATGAAGCCTTTGATCCCCGACAGCCACCAGGTCATCGTTGGGGTGAATCGCGCTGGCTTGCCCTTGTTCTGCCCTCAAAAGCATCGGGCCGTCAGCCCCGGCTGATCAGCCTGGGACCAGCCGCCCCGTTCGAGCAAGCCATTGCGAAAGCCCGTGCGGCAACCTTGCGCGGGCAACCTGAGGCTGAACAGGCCTGGTTGCAGGTCGCGGATCAACTCTGGACGCCTTTACGGCCCAGTCTTCAGGGTTTGACCCAGGTCGAGCTCAGCCTCGATGGGGATCTCCATCATGTGCCCTTGACCTTCTTGCAACAAGCGGCTCCAGTGGCGCGCGTGCAGGTCTTGACCAGCGGTCGGGATCTTCTGCCTGAGCCCGAAAGGGAACCAGGCCCTTCGGTGGTGATCGCTGACCCTGCGTTTGAAGCTGGCTCACCGCGAGCCGATGTCCAGGGATCGCTGCGGGGGTTGGGCTCCTGGTCCCGTTTGCCGGCCACGCTCAAGGAGGGGCGTCAGGTCGCCCAAGGACTTGGTGTTCCTCTGATTCATGGCGCCGCAGCAACCGTGCAGCAGTTGGCCCAGGTGCGCCATCCCCTCGTGCTGCATGTGGCCACGCATGGGTATTTCCTGCCAGAACCTGCACGCTTGCGAAGCTCCTCGTTGTCGCTCGCGGTGAATCAAAATCAATGGACTGATCCTCGCGTGGATCCGCTCTTGCGTAGCGGGCTTGTGTTGGCCGGTCGCGATCGCTACCTCACAGCATCTGGTGTTGCACAAATGGACTTGTCAGGGACCCGCCTGGTCACGCTGTCGGCGTGTGACACAGGCCGGGGTGTGCAGCGCCTTGGAGAAGCCGTCTATGGGTTGCAGCGCTCCTTGCGTGTTGCCGGAGCGCGCATGAGTCTGCTGTCGTTATGGAAGGTCGATGATCAGGCGACTCAGGCCTGGATGGAACGTTTCTACCGCTTGGCGCGGCAAGGAATTCCTCTGGCCGAGGCTGTGCAGCGGGTTGGGCAGCAATTTCGCACTGACCCCTCTCTGCGAGCCCGCGGCTGGTCCCATCCCTTCTACTGGGCTGCATGGCAGTTGGTGGGTCCTGATGGGGTTCTGTTTCAGCCAGCGCCAGCATTTCGCGAGGATGCAGGCAGCAAGACCCCTGCGCTGTGATCCACTCCTGGACCCCTATCCCTGGCGGCATTGCTGCTCCCGACGGTTTTGTGGCTGCTGGGATCACCGCGGGCCTCAAGGCCTCGGGCAATCCCGATCTGTCGCTGCTTTTGGCCCCTGAAGGCGCGGTTTGCGCCGGCACCTTCACCACCTCGCTGGTGCGGGCGGCCTGTGTGGATCTGTGCGCCGATCGTCTGGCGGCAAGCGGTGGCCACGCCCGGGCGGTGCTCACCAACTCTGGCCAGGCCAATGCCTGCACCGGTGAGCGCGGGCTGAGCGACAGCCTGGAAGCCACCGCGGCGCTGGCGGCGCGGCTGGGCCTGGCTGCCCAGGAGGTGTTGATCTGCTCGACCGGGGTGATTGGCGTGCCCATCCCCATGGACACGCTGCTGGCGGGTTTGGACCCGCTGGTGACGGCATTGGCGGCTGATCAGTCCGCCGGTGATGCGGCAGCCCGCGCGATTCTGACCACCGATCTGATCGACAAGCAGATCGCACTGGAGGCAGATCTAGGCGGCCGCCGGGTGCGAATCGGCGGCATGGCCAAGGGCTCGGGAATGATTCATCCCGACATGGCCACGATGCTGGGCTATCTGACTTGTGACGCAGGGGTGCCGGCTGACCTCTGGCAGGCCATGGTCAGCCGTGCGGTGGATCGCTCCTTCAATGCGATCACGGTTGATGGCGACACCAGTACCAATGACACCTATCTGGCCTTTGCCGCCGGTGCGCCGCTGAGCCCTGAGCACTATGAGGCGCTCGAGGCCGGCGTCACGGCGGTGTCTCAACATTTGGCCCGCGCCATCGCTCGCGATGGCGAAGGGGCAACCTGTCTGATTGAGGTGCAGGTGCAGGGGGCTACATCCGACGCCGATGCCCGGGCCATCGCCCGCACGGTGTGTGGCTCGTCGTTGGTGAAGTGCGCCGTCCATGGCCGCGACCCCAACTGGGGCCGCATCGTCGCCGCTGCAGGTCGCGCCGGTGTGCCGATGACGCCCGATGCGGTCGCCCTGTGGCTGGGCCCCCATCAGCTGATGGCTGCCGGCCAGCCGCTTGCCTTTGACCGCGCAGCAGCCAGTCAGTACCTGCGCGATCGCGCAGACGGGGCGTATCTAAGCGATGACACAGTGCAGATCCGGGTGCGGGTTGGCACTGGTGCGGGCGAAGGTGTGGCTTGGGGATGTGA
>CAYFMB010000036.1:8211-11627 GCA_964344095.1 uncultured Klebsiella sp. | reverse complement strand
CCCAGTTCGAATCTGGGTGCCGCCTTTTTGTTGTAAAGGCGTTCTCCTTTTAAATTTTTTATCTCGCGTGGGTCAGCTGGGCCCTGCCATTGGTATCGCTTGATGTGATGAGTGTCGGATGCAATTGCATCACGTCGTTATGCGGTTTGGAGATGCTGCGATATTCGATGAGTGTCCATCGTTGAGTCGTCTAATCCAGGCCGCTGCTGCGGTCCGGCAACGTCAGAATCATGACCACGATGCGGGGATCAGTTCTGGAGATGCCAGCCAATGATCTTGGCGAGCAGCACGTGGACGCGCTGCGGCACGGTTCGGATGACAGCGGGATCAACGGCACCAGCACCATCTGCCAGGGTGACAAGCGCGTTGAGATTGTTCTGCAGAAGTCGGAACTCGTAATGGCTGTGACGGCAGCAGGTACCGGTGAGCAGCGATCTCTGTCTTGCAAAGCCCTGGCTTTAGGCTCCACCGCAGAGATGCCACGAATCTGCACCAATCACGCGAGCACCTGTCCGATAGTCGTAGATGCTATAGCGTTTTCCTCGGTTGTCCCGCGGTGGGCAATTTTGGGGCAGGGAGACCAGGCATGCTTTCACCTTGTGACCGGCGGTAAAGTTGGTTGAAAGGATGAATTCTTCGCCTTCTCCTGCGTAAATACCGATTCCATTTGTTAGCTGAATATAGACTTCCTTGCCAAATGAATCGGGGGTTCTTGTGTAGTTAGGATCACCTGGGCTAGGCACCATCCTAAAACGCTTTGACTGGACAAACGAATCGCTACAGGTGCCCACTAATTTGGGTGGTGTTGCTGCTTGAGACGGACTGTTTGTTGTCGTAAGTAGAGTTGTCATGAAAAAGGATATTAGGCTGTTTCGCATGATTCGCTGGCCACTGATCAAGTCTAGGCAGAATCGCTTGGTCCGTCCACGCTTCGTCCTTGGCCGGTGTCGTCTGTAGTCGCGAACGTTGTCAACGTTGTTTGTCGCCTTGTTCAGTTGAATCCATTGAAAGTCCCAGCTCTGCCTTAGAGGTTGAGGCGGAACGTGTAAGGCGATCGCTTGTTTAAATTGCTCACTAGGGATGATTCAGTGCTTAAGCAATGCGGACCTCTGGGAAGCGTTCTGATAGCTGAAGTGCCTTGCCCTTGAGGTAGTGGAGCAATTCGAGAAAGCGCGGGTGATCAGCAAAGTCGCGGCGTACAATCAGAGAATCACCAACTACCAATGGAATTGCAATCGGCAGAAAGACCTGAGAAGTCTGAAAATAATCGATGGTGAAACAAGTTGCATATCCTACAATAAGGTCTTCGATTCTCCCTTCCCATTTTTCGATGTCGTAGCGTTTCACGTCGATGGGTAGGTTCCAAAGTCCGAGGTCTTGTAGTACAGCTTGAACCCTTGGAAATGCGCCATCGGGAAGTGCCAAAGATGGGTAGTTCCGGATATCTGATAGTCTTACTGAATTACCCATGGCCGCTAAGGGGTGACCTGCGGATACGACGAGGCGAGTCGGCAGTCTTGTCAGGTCAAAGCAAACAAGGTCTTCGTCGTCAGCATCAGGGATGTCCGGATAGCAGCCAATCCAGACATCAATGACCCCTGTGCGCAAGTGCTGTAGAGGAGTATGAACCTCTAGAAAATCAAAATTCCCAACTTGCCAGCCTTGGGGAAGGGTGTTGCAGAACAAAGGACCAGAGTAATACTGCGCTTCAATTCTTAGGGCTCGTCCAGTGGTCCAGCGATAGTTCTGATGAACGACACGTTCAAGATTTAAGAGGGTCGTGTCTCCTGATGTCTGCCACTCTCCATTGGCCTTCTGAGCAGTGATGTTGAACAGTCTTGAGACTGACCGAACATTTCTTGAAACCGTTGATTGAGTCAATCCAAGACGCTGTGCTGCCGCCGCGCCTGATCGCAACCAGATCAGGACGTCAAAACAGTCAAGAGACTCTAGAGAAACGACCAAGATGAAAGTCATTGCCCGCTAAACCTTGCATCACAAGGCAAAGGGGCACTGACAAGAGGGCGATGTGTTTATGCATATCTTGCATAAGTTAATGCAAGCTGGCTCTTGTGCTCCGTTGTTGGCTTGATGTCGCCATTCCAGGAAAACTCTCAGCTGTCTGTCTGTGGTGCATGAGTTCGCTGATCGTTATCAGTGCACACCAGGAGTTGCCGCTGATTGGAAGGACATCGACTGTCGTCAAGGCAGGGGCGACGGCGGCCGTGCGGCTGAGGTTTGCGGCGATCACGAATCCATGGGCATTGTCTGGACTGATGGTTCTTTCCTGAATGGCTGATGCGATCAGCGCGACGATGAAATGAATGACTAGGGACTAGGTAAGTTAAATGCTCTTTCCTGGATCAGGTCTTGCTGTGAATAGGTCATTGTCTGTTTCTTGCTGAGGCGCAGCAATTTTCGCTTTGTAGGGCTCGTCAATTGCGTGCCCATGACGTTGGCCGAGGATGCTCGCGTCCATTGCTATTTCCTGCTCCCGCTTCGACACTGATGTGAGTCGCGCTATGCTCGGTTCATCGCTAAACACGGCTGTAGGTTCTGGGCGAGGTGAGAAACGATCTGTTGTTGAAAGGCATTGCGGCTGACGCTGATAATTGGATTCACTATTACAATGCTGCCAAGGCATGTTGGCAGGCGTATCAGCTGGAGAAGGCTGTCAAGGTTTGTCTGGCCTATCTGCATCGACAACTCCAGCCTCCGCCCTACCTGCGGCAGTCGCTGCGTTGCCAGAGTCCCCTGACCATTATTTTGGCTGCGGGCGGAAGCGGGGAGCGATGGTTGAACTTCACCGGACGGCCTAAGCAGCTGGTGGACACAGGCGATGGTTTGCCGCTCATTCAGAGAACGATTCATTTGCTGTCTCATACGTTTCAAGACGCAGCAATCCATACGCTGGTTGGTCCTGAGCAGCGGTCGCACTATGGCTGCATCAAGCAGACTGAATTCTTGGAGAGAGTGCGATCGCCAAACTCCTCTCTTTACCTTGAGCTTATTGATGTGCACATTTCTCAGCGCTTTTGTGACGCCAATGTTCTGTGGCTTCATGGCGATGTCTGCTGGTCTGAGCCTGGAGTGAAGCTCCTGAGGCGTGCGGTCGATGAGGCCGACGGGCTCATGGTTTTTGGCCGTAAGAGACGTAACGATGAGTACGGCAACAACGGTGGCGAAGACTTTGGTTGGTATCTCCCTGCTGGTTGTGTCGCTCAGCTCAGGGGCTGGTACCTGCTGGCTCAAGAGCTCTATGTCGCAGCCCCGCTGTTTCGGCTGACCACATGGGAAATCGTTTCGCTGATGAGCCTGGCCCTGAGGACTGGGGCTGCAGGTCCTCAGGACTTGCGGGCACGCTATCGAGATCCGCTCGCGCTCAGCAGGGCGATGGCCGATGTTTTCGCGAAGCG
>CAYFMB010000036.1:0-8111 GCA_964344095.1 uncultured Klebsiella sp. | reverse complement strand
TAAGTTTTTTGCGGCAATCCCCGCAGCAATGCTCAGGCCGGCAGTTGCTTGTATTTTCTGGCCAGTGAGTGCTTGATCGTGGCCCTCTTTCAGTGGGTGACCAGATTTGCTGATGAGCGTGGGCTCGATACCCTCGCTTCAACACTGCAGCCACTGGGATTGGACGTGGACCTGGATTTCTCCAGCCATGTCCAGATCGTGTTGCGTGATCGTCGGGGTGCGGCCCGTTCGCTCGATTCTCGGGTGACGGTGTTGGCATCACGGTTGAATCAGTCCAATCGTGATGTCCAGTTGGAGGTACGGAGTTCGGAGCCCATGCTCAGCCGTGGCACCCGTTGCGAGTCTGTGGCGATTTCACTGAAACAGCTGTTTCCGCCATTGGGTTGACCAGCTCTTTCAGGGTGTGCGGCTGTTGGACCTGCCACCGCTGTCCTGTTGACGTAGTTCAGCTGTGGCGCGCCACTGCTGACCCGACCCGTCTTGGGCCTCGCACCAGAGGTTGCGAGCGCTGAGCCTGCAGCGGCCTTGGGCCAGTTGGTTCTGGGGCAATTGGGTCGCCAGACCGCGGTTGTCAAAGCGACGGGTGGCGACGCCCTGCACCTGGAGGTTCATCGGCCAGCTCGGTTGGCAATGCCCCTTTTGGCATTGCATGGGCAGATCCTGCTTGTACAGCAGGCCCACAAAGCCAAGTTCTTCACTGGCAAAGCGGTTGTTGCCGGCCGCACTGATAAAGCGCACCCGCAACATGCCTTCAATGGTTTGATCCAGGCGAATGCTGAGGCAGCCGCTCTGCGCTGCCGTGACCTGGGCCTGCCGTGGCCAGACCAGCTGGCAGTGGCCCAGTGGACTCTCCCAGCGGCCGAAGCCTGAGACGCCTTCGGCTTCGACGGCTCTGGCCTGGTCGCCACTGGCGATGCCCCCTAGCCCGCTGGCCACTGAGGCGATCAGCAGCCAGGTGAGCTGCCGCACTGCCATGGCCCTCAATAGCCTGAATCGGCGACGCAGCTGCCCTGGCAACTGATGCCGTTGCTGGCTGTGCGGCCGCAGTGGTTGCAGAGGATCGCTTCCTCGCCAGTGCCGCTGCCGCGTGCCCCCGCTTGGGCCGCAAGCTGAGTGGAGCCAGAGTCTGCTTTGGCGCTGCCTGGGGTCAGGGGTTGGCCTGTGCGCATACCAGCGCTCGAGACGATCGCCCATCATGGCGCTCAGCAGACCTGGCGGTGACGGTGGGTATGACCATGGCGCAAAGCCCCCAGCTCCCCGGAATCGGCGTTGGCACCTGGGCCTGGGGCAATCAGTTTCTCTGGGGTTACGACCCGGCTCAGGATCACCAGTTGGAGGCCACCTTTGCACGGGCGGTGCAGCTTGGGCTGCGCTTCTTTGACACGGCCGATTCCTACGGAACCGGACGACTTCAGGGGCGCAGCGAGCAGTTGCTCGGGCGCTTTTGCGCGGCTCTGCCGGCAGAACAGCGACTAGGGCTCTGTGTGGCTACCAAGCTGGCGCCGTTTCCGTGGCGCCTGGGTCGCGGCGGCTTCCGCGCTGCGTTTGCAGCCTCGCGGCAGCGCCTGGGCGGACAGTTGGATCGGGTGCAGCTCCACTGGAGCACAGCCCGCTATGCCCCCTGGCAGGAAGGTCCGTTGCTCGATGGTCTCGCCGATCTGGTGCGCGAGGGTTCCGTCGCCTCCCTGGGGCTATCGAATTTTGGCCCGCAACGGCTGCGGCAGGTGCACCGACGTCTGCAGGAGCGCGGCGTCCAGGTCGAGAGCCTGCAGGTGCAGCTCTCCTTGTTGGCCACCCAGCCGCTCGCGCCCGGTGGCGTGGCCGATGTCTGCCGTGAATTGGGAATCCATCTGATCGCCTACAGCCCCCTGGCCCTAGGCCTGCTGACCCGAGCTCCTGACGCGCTCACGCCGGTGCTGGGAAGCCGTCGCCTGCTCTTTGCCCGACTGCAACCCCGCATTGGTCCCTTGCTGGTGATGCTGGCAGCCATCGCCCGGGAACGGCAGGTCAGCCAGGCGTCGGTGGCGCTCAACTGGTGCCGCAGTCATGGCGCTATGCCGATTGTTGGCCTGCGCAGCACTGAGCAGGCCGAAGCCGCAGCTGCAGCGACACGCTGGTGCCTGAGCCCGTCAGAGCGCGAGGCCCTCGACGCGGCGGCGGCTCAGGTGCCTGCCGCCATGCCGGCCAATCCGTTCTGCAGCAACTGAACCGGGTGCTCAGCCCACCTGAGCGGTCACGTCGGGGGTGAGCACCACCGGCAGCGGGCGCTGTTCGTCGGCAGATTCAGGGCGCCGCACGATCGGGACGACGCGTTTGCTGCTGGCTTCGGCCTGGGCGGCAGCTTCGGGACCGCAGGCCTCGAGGGCTTCCTGCAGCAGCGAATCAAACGTCGATCCCGGCAGACGATGGCGGGCCAGCTCCAGGAAGGCCTTGGCGAGGGATTCCCCGGCGGCTGCCCTGAGCGCTGGATTGCTCCGCCGCAGGGTCATCTCTTCATCGATCGCTCGAAGAAAGCGTTCGGTCACTTCGCGCTTGGTGGTGGCGCGAATGCGGGTGTCGTTGTCGGCATCGCCGCTGCCGATCTGGGTTTCAAGCTCATCCAGCCGGCGCTGCAGGCTGGCCAGCACCTCCTTGGCTTCGTTGGCGACCTGGGTCAGCTGGCCGTCTGAAAGCCTGGGCAGATCGGCCACGTACACCTTGCCGTGGTCGCGCAATGTCAGAAAGGTGGGCCGAGGGCCACTGCTGCGCTGGCCGCCCTGGGGTGTCAGCGGGCGTTTAGGCCGCGCCGGTGGCACAGGCCCAGCCGAGCTGCGGCGTCGGGTAATGCGGCGACCGCTTGTGCCCGAAAAATCGCTGCTTCGATTGGTATTGGCGGAGCTGTATTCGCTATGCATTTGAAACGTGTTGTCTTCTCAGCCGGTCGGTTGTCCACCAACCTCTGCTGGGAGCGACCATAAACCGTTGCTGCCGGCGTTGGTCTCAGACGCCAGGTTTTGACGCAAAACAGCAGCGACGGCCTGGGCTCAGCGAGCTCCGATCGCTCTGTTACCTAGACGGCGCTGCTGAGAGCGATCAGCAGGGCAGACCGATCAGTGCTGGCGCGTCAGCGCTGCGGGCAATGACCTCCCCGACAGTCCAGGCGTCGTATCCGGCCTGGCTGCACTGGTTCAGGGTGGCTTCGCGCGTTTCGGGGCTGACGACCAGACAGAACCCCACACCAAGATTGAAGGTGTGCCAAAGGTCGGCCTCTGGCACTTCGCCGGCCTGCTGCAACCATGCAAACAGTGCAGGTCGCTGCCAGCTGGTGGCATCAAGGGCGGCTCCCGTCCCGGCTGGCAGGCAGCGGGGCAGGTTTTCCGGCAGGCCACCACCGGTGATGTGGGCCATGGCTTTGGGGGCGAGATCGGCCGCCCTCAGCGCTTTCACCAGGGCTGCGTAGAGCCGGGTGGGCTCCAACAGGGCCTCGATCAGCTCGAGGTCGGTGCCGGGCAGCAGGGTGCTGGCCTCGACGCGGTTGCTTTCGAGAATGCGCCGCACCAGGCTGAACCCGTTGCTGTGGACCCCACTGCTGGCCACCGCGATGATGGCGTCACCGGGTTGGACATGACGGCCGTCGATCAGTGCGTCCTCGTCGACGACGGCAACGCAGAAACCGGCTAGGTCATAGCGACCTGGGCCGTAAAAGCCCGGCATTTCGGCCGTCTCTCCGCCCAGCAGTGAGCATTCGCAGGCGCGGCAGCCTGCAGCGATCCCGCTCACCACGTCGGCCATGGCTTCCGGCGTCAGCTTGCCGGTGGCCATGTAATCGAGAAAGAACAGCGGCTCAGCGCCACTGGTGATCACGTCGTTGACGCACATGGCCACCAGATCAATGCCCACGTTGTGGTGACGGCCGTGGGCCTGAGCCAGCTCAAGCTTGGTCCCGACGCCGTCGGTGCCTGCCACCAGCAGGGGTTTGCGCAGTCCAGCGGGGAGTCGGGTCAAGCCGCCAAACCCCCCCAGGCCGCCGATCACCTCGGGGCGATGGGTGGCTTCGACACTGCTGCGAATGCGTTCGACAAAGGCCCGACCGGCCACCACGTCAACACCAGCGGTGCGGTAATCCATCGCGGCTCGACGCAGGCGGAACAGACAGTCCGATCCTGCATCAGCGCCCGGGGGGTGGGCAATTGCGCGATTGGCATAAGCCGCCATCAGTGGCGCTGATCACGATGATCAGCCTTGCTGATCAATGGCGTGGTTGGCGGCAGCGGTGAATGCCAGTGAGGGGCGGTGATGCCGCTACTGATCATCAATCCTGATCAATGCTGACGGTGTCGACGGCCACCCACGACCTCGTGACAAGCGGTTACGGTCACGCCGTCGTCCATCTCGTTAGGAACTCCGTCGCGAATTGCCAGTTGATGGCTCCCTGCCTGCAGGGCTCTGTCTTCCCGGTAATCCAACGCCGATGAACCCCGGTTTTCCGTGGTTGCTGCCCTGAGCAGCGGGTTTCGTCTGTTATGCGCCAAATCTTTTCCTTTGGAGCCCTCACGCTGCTGCTCTCTGGCAGTGCCATGCTCCCCGGCCTGGCTGAATCCAGTCGAGCAGCGTCCCTGCAGCCCGACAGCAACCGGTTGGGTGCGGAGCTTGCGATTCGTGAGGAACAGCTTGAGGAGCCCACCGAGCCCTCAACCCTGACCACTCCTCCCCTGCCGATCGCACCCCAGCCCAGCCTGATGCCAAGGGTTCTGGCGGTGAAGACCGGACATGCCAGTTGGTACGGACCCGGCCTCTATGGCCGCCGGACTGCCAATGGAGAGCTTCTCAGCCGCGGCACCATGACCGCAGCCCATCCCTATTTGCCGTTTGGCACCAGGGTGCGTGTGACCAACCTTTGGAACGGACGTTCGGAGGTGGTGCGCATCAACGATCGTGGCCCCTTTCACACTGGCCGGGTCATCGACCTCGCCCAGGGAGCTGCCCATGCTCTGGGGTTGACTGCTAGTGGTGTGGCTCGCGTCAAACTCGAAGTTCTCGATCGGGAATGATGCGACCTTGCGTCGCCTGAGGCGCCGCTTTGACCCATCCGCCAATCTGGCGGGTGGGTTTTTTGTTGGCCGCTCTGCTGCCCTGCTGTCCCTGTTCTCTTGCGATTGCTGATGCCCTCCACGCCGTTGCCGCTGCTGCGCACGTTCGCAGAGCTCTTGAGCTGGAGGCAGCAGCTGACCCAGCCGGGACCACTGCACTTCGTGCCCACCATGGGGGCGCTGCACGTTGGGCATCAGCACTTGATTCGCCGCGCTGCGCGACCGCGCGGGGACCAGTTCCCATCGGTTCTGGTCAGTGTGTTCGTCAATCCGCTGCAGTTCGGTGCGGGAGAGGATTTTGCGCGCTACCCACGCGACCTGGAGCGTGATGCCGAGCTGGCGGCCCAGGCTGGAGCCGCGGTGCTGTGGGCACCCGGCCTGGCCGACATCTACCCCCGGGGGGCCAGCGAGACCACCCGACTGTTGCCCCCGCTCGCACTCACCCGGGGGCTTTGTGGTGCGAGCCGGCCCGGGCATTTTGAGGGGGTGGCCACGGTGGTGGCGCGCCTGCTGGCCTTGGTACAGCCCCAGCGGCTGTTCCTGGGCGAAAAGGACTGGCAGCAACTGCAGGTGCTGCGGCGCATGGTCGACGACCTGGGTCTGGCGGTGGTGATCGAGGCGGTGGGCACGGTGCGGGAGGCGAGCGGTCTGGCTTGCAGCTCACGCAACCGCTATCTCGACGCCCAGCAGCACCGGCAGGCTTTGGCCCTGCCCCAGGCGCTCGCCGCGGCGTGTCGTGCTGTTGCCGATGGGCAGCGGGCCGCCGCGCCGCTGGTGGACCTGGTGCAGCAGCAGCTCAAGGCCGCCGGCCTGATGGTCGACTACGTCGAGCTGGTGGCGCCGCATACGCTGGAGCCGCTGCAGCAGCTCGATGGGCCGGCCCTGCTGGCGGTTGCAGCGGCCTGCGGCCCCGCCCGCCTGATCGATCACACCGTGTTGATGACCCGCGCGCCCATTGTTGCCATCGATGGCCCTGCTGGTGCAGGCAAAAGCACGGTGACCAAGGCCTTTGCCCGTCGCCTCGGCCTCGTCTATCTCGATACCGGCGCCATGTACCGGGCGCTCACCTGGTGGGTGCAGCATCAGGGCGTCAATGCGGCCGACGCGGCTGCGGTTGCGCCCCTGTTGGGGGGCCTCGACCTGCAGTTGGGGGCTGACCAGTCGGTCACGATCAACGGCCATGACGTGACCACCGCCATCCGCAGCCCCGAGGTCACAGCACTGGTCTCGACTGTGGCTGCCCACGCCTGTGTGCGCGAGGCCCTCACGGCCCAGCAGCAGGCCATGGGCCAGCGCGGTGGCCTGGTGGCCGAGGGCCGCGACATCGGCACGGCGGTGTTCCCCGATGCCGAGCTCAAGGTGTTTCTCACAGCGACCGTGGCCGAAAGGGCTCGGCGCCGCGCTCTCGATCTGGCCCAGCGCGGCTTTGCCGTGCCCGATTTGAGCGAGCTCGAGGCCCAGATCGCCGAGCGCGATCACCGCGATTCGACCCGTGCCATCGCACCGTTGCAGCAGGCTGCCGATGCGATCGAGCTGATCACAGACGGCATGGGCATTGACGCGGTGATCGATCAACTGGTTGATCTGTTTCGCCGCCGTGTGCCCGAAGACGCTTGGCCGCCGCCGGCTGAGGGCTAGCGCGCTGTGGACAGTGTCTGGAGCAGGCCGTCGCAGGCATCCTCGAGCAGATCGAGCACATGCTCAAAGCCCTGGGGCCCGCCGTAATACGGATCGGGCACCTCGCGGGCATTGCTGTGGCGCCGGCAGTAGTCGGTCATGGCAGCGATCTGCGCCTGGGCGGCGGAGTTGCCCGCTTCGCGGGCCAGGGCCTGCACTGCCGCCAGGTTGTCTTGGTCCATCGTCAAGATGTGATCAAAGCTGTGCAGGTCAGCCAGGTCGATCTGGCGGGCACGGCTGGTGAGCTCGATGCCGCGGCGGGCGGCTGCGGCTCGCATGCGTTCATCGGCGCGACGACCCACATGCCAGCCTCCGGTCCCGGCGGAATCGACCACAAAGCGATCGTTCAGGCCGCGTTGCTCCACGAGATGCAGAAACACGCCTTCGGCCGCCGGTGAGCGGCAGATGTTGCCCAGGCAGACAAACAGCACGCGTGTGGTGGTCATGGCATCAGACGCTGGAGCGCCAGCGCAGCTCGCAGTCGCACCACTGTGGCCTCTTCTTGGGCTGCGTCGCTCAGCCTGTTCAGGGCCCCACAGCTGGCAGCATGGTTGAGATGCTCGCTCCTCCAGCAACTGTTGAGGGCTAGACCCTCGATGCCCACTGCCACGGCGTAGCGCACCACCCACTCGCCATCGCCTGTGGCTTCGACCAGGGCCTCGAGGCAGCGCAGCTCAATTGCGCTGCGTTCGGCGGTTGGCAACATACCGAGTTGCAGGCTGCCCAGGCCCTTGGCCGCCGCCCGCCGCACGCTAGGGCCCACATCGGTAAGCAGGGCTTCGAGCAGCAGCTCAAGCCCGCGCACATCGCCAATGCCCGCCAGGGCGCGCACGGCCCAGGCCCTGGCCCCATAGTTGCGAGGATCCAGCTGTAGCAGGTGGTCCACCGCCGGTCTGCCGATGGCGATCAGGCCATCGACGGCAGCGACAGCGGCACCGGGGTTGTTGAAGCCCAGCACCTCGACCAGGGTTGGAGTAGCGGCGGCGTCAGCCGTGCGGGCCAGCGCGGCCGTGGCCTGCAGCAGCTCGAGGGCGCTGCTGGCGTTCTGAACGGCGCTGATCAGGGGTTCTACGGCCATCACAACAGGGCGTCCATGGCTGCCAGCAGGGCCTCATCGCCCGGCTCGCCGCTGCCGTTTTCGACCAGGCCGCGCAGGGCGATCAGCTTGAGGCTGTTTTCGGCGAGGGTGGTGCTGATGGCATCCACCGCTGGCCGCCAGCCGGCGGCGCCCAGGTCCATGAGAGCGGCGCGGCGCACCTGCAGCTGGCCATCGTTCAGGAGCGCCAGCAGCGGTTCGGCCCAGCGGGGCTCCCCGCTCAGCTGCAGCAGGGCGCGGGCTGCGGCACTGCGAATCAGTGGCCACTC